>JAGASP010000043.1 GCA_017621695.1 Clostridia bacterium | reverse complement strand
CAACGTGGCCGTAGGGGAGGCCCTGTGTGGCCTCCCGCCAAAAAGATTGTTGACCCACAAGGGTTTTGTCGATGTCGGGACGACGGGCGACCACATAGGGTCGCCCCTACGGGTTTTCGTTAATTCTCCGCTAAACAACAATTTAACGCTGTAACAAATCAAAAAAACACCGCCGCAGCACACATCACAGTATGCGCTTCGGCGGTATTTCGTTATTCAGTTTCGGGGTAACCAAACATTATCTGTCGCAATTCTCCCAGTTGTGGTAAACGTCCAAAACGTCCTCGTCCTCTTCCAGCATATCCAAAAGGAGACCCATGAACTTGATGTCGTCGTCAGAGGTCAGCTCAACGTAGGTAGAGGGGAGCTTTGTAACCTCCGCAGAGTTAATGTTATACTTCAGCGCCTTGAGTGCATCCGCTACGGCGTACACGTCGGAAGGATCGGTGGTGATCTCATAAATACCCTCGGTGGCGGCGAAATCCTCAGCACCTGCCTCCAAGGCCTGCTCCATGAGGGTGTCCTCCTCATAGTCGCCGTCCTCATCGTTAATCACGATCATACCCTTATCCTCGAACATGAAGCTCACACAGCCCGAAGTACCCATGTTGCCGTGGTACTTGGAGAAGTAGGAGCGGACGTTGCCTGCGGTGCGGTTTCTGTTGTCGGTGGAGGTGACCACGATCACAGCCACGCCTGCGGGACCGTAGCCCTCGTAGGTGATCTCCTCAAAGCTCTCGCCCTTGGTGCCGTCAGCCTTCTTGATGGTGCGCTCAATGTTCTCGTTGGGCACGTTGTTGGCCTTGGCCTTCTGGATGAGGTCGCGGAGCTTGGAGTTGGAGGCGGGATCGGGACCGCCCTCCTTGACGGCGATAGTCAGCTCTTTGCCGATCTTGGTAAAGATCTTGGCTCTCGCCTTGTCGGTCTTTTCTTTCTTGTGCTTGATGTTAGCCCATTTGCTATGTCCGGACATGATATATACCTCTCTAAAATAATATTTTCGTTGGTTGTAAGTGTTAACCCTTGAGACCCATCAGCGTCATCGGCCACTTGATCTTCAACAGCTTGCAAAGCCACTTTCCCGCCTCAATGAGCCCCATCATCATGGCCAACCCCAAAAAGGGCTGGAGCACGGTCAGCGCCGTGGGGAAGTTCATAAGGCCGAAAAGCCCTGTGACGATCACCAGGTGGTACAAATAAACGCAATAGGTACAGGAGCCGATCTCGGTAAGAATTCTCTGCCTGCGGGATGCCAGCTTGTAGGACAGAAAATACAGCGCAAGGATAGCGAACAACTCAAAAGCCACCGCATCCATGCGATAGTAGGTGGTTTCTCCCGTCGTAAATGCACCGTATGCAGTCAGGCCGTACAGCACCGAAAAAAGCGCCACGGATATCCACCCCGCCACGGGGCTTTGAACCAGCCTCCGATCCCAGCGGTAGCGTCTTGACAGCATACCGAGAGCAAAAAAGCCCACCCAGTTGCATACGTTCAGGGAAGAAGTCCCCAAGAGGATGCTGATGTAGTTATAACCCAGCGTTTCCAGGATCAAAGACGCAACATTTACCCCGATGCTCACCCACAAAAGCGCGGGCTTCCCTCCGATCAGCTTGAAGAGGGCGAAGAGCATGATAAGGAGAAAGGGGAAATAAAAGGAGGAATTGAAGCCCAGTACCCGTTGCACGTAGTAGAGAAACGGTTCACGGGAATGGTACAGAATGATATCCACCAGATTCCGCAGCATACCCGCAATGATCCACGGCAGGACAATTGTGACACCCTTCTTTTTCCAAAAGCTCCACGTATCATGTGGCTTTCTTTGATAGAAAAAGCCGCTCACGACAATAAAAACGGGAACGCCAATGATCGACCAGGGCTCAAGCGCTACGGTAGAGACTGTCGCAACAATCCCCATATCATAGATGACATTGGAGAGATGTGCTACCAGCACCGAAAAGATGGCAAATGCCTTGATGACAAAGAAGGCTCTGCTCTCCTGCTCGGTGACGGTTCGGTCGGGCAATGCTGCCACGGCTTTCTTATTCATAATCGCCTCTCCTTACCGTAATCCTCAGATCTTCTCGGTCTTTCTGAGGCAGATGAGACCAAAGGCACTGCCCAGCACGTGCTTGGTAGCCTCGGTCAGCGCGAGTCTCGATGCCTTGACGGCGGGATCCTCGGCACCAAAGATGGAGCACTCGTGATAGAAGCGGTTGAACGCGGTGGCCACGTCGAGGATGTAACGGGTGATGACCGAAGGCTCATAGTCACGGATGGCCATGCGTACCTTCTCCTCATACTGGGACAGAACGATGCACAGGGCACGCTCCTGGGGGGTGGTGACGGTCACGTTTTCGGTGGCCTTGGCTTCATCGGCAGCCTTTTCCAGAATGGAGCAGGCGCGGGCGTAGGTGTACTGCACGTAGGGTCCCGTGTTGCCGTCGAAGGACAGGGCATCCTCCATGTTGAAGTTGATGTCCTTGATGCGGTTGTTGGAGAGATAGTAGAACACGATGGCGCCCACGCCCACGGCCTCGGCGATGTCTTCCCTGCCCTTGAGCGCGGGGTTCTTCTCTTCCATGATCTCGGTCACCTTCTCGATGGCAGCGGCGAACAGATCCTTCAGAAGCACCACGTTACCCGTACGGGTAGCCAGCTTGGCGCCGTTGACAGAGACCGTACCGTAGGGCACGTGAACCAAGCCCTCGTACCAATCGTAGCCCATCAGCTCCACCACCTTGAACCATTGCTGGAAGTGGAGGATTTGCTGATTGGAGGTGACGTAGATACACTTGTCAAAATCGTACATCTCCTTGCGATCCACCGCGGCGGCAATATCACGGGTGGGATAGAGGGAGGAGCCGTCCCGCTTCAGAATGAGGCAGGGGGGCATACCGTACTGCTCCAGATCCACGATGGACGCACCGTCATCGATCTTGAGAAGTCCCTGATCGCGGAGCTTCTGTACCTGCGCGGGCATGAGTTCGGTGTAAGCAGACTCGCCCTTGTAGCTGTCAAAGTTGATACCAAGCTGCTTCAGCGTCACATCATTGGCCTTGATGGACTTTTCCACCAGCCAACGCCACAGAGCCAAATTCTCCTCATCACCCTGCTCCATCTTGCAGAACTCGGCGCGAGCCTCATCAGCGAGGGAGGGGTCATCAGCGATTGCGTTATTGATGCGGACATAGAGATCCACCAGCGCATCCACGCCGCCCTCTTCAACCGTCTGACGGTCGCCCCACTTCTTGTAAGCCACCATCATCTTACCGAACTGGGTACCCCAGTCACCCACATAGTTGATACCGACGCACTTGTAGCCCGCAAACTCATGGAGCATTTTCAAAGAGTGGCCGATCACGGTAGTGCCCAAATGACCGATGTGGAAAGGCTTGGCCAGATTGGGCGAGCAGTAGTCCAGCACAACGGTCTTGCCCTTGCCAAAGTCAGGCGCGCCGTACTTCTCTTTCTTTTCGAGGATCTCGGGGATGAGGGCGTTTGCCAGGTATGCACCCGAGAGATAGATATTGAGGTAACCGTTGACCGCCTCGGCGCGCTCGATGCAATCACCCGCCACCAGAGGGGCGAGGGTAGACGCGATCTGCACGGGGGAGCGGCGCAAGGTCTTAGCCAGCTTGAAGCAAGGCAGGGCGATGTCGCCCATGGCAGGATCGGGGGGATATTCCAGAAGGGTCTGCACGCCTTCCGCGTCCATGCCGCAGTCGGGGGCGATGGACAGCACGCCGCCGAGAATGGCCTCCGCAAGCTGTGCTTTGATCTTCATCATCATAAAAATTTCAGTCCTTTCGGGATTATGTTGTGCCGTTTTTTCGGCGAAAAGTCTTTAACTGATATATTATATCATAGATTTTGGGATTTTGCAAGTCCTATTTTCAAAAAATACGAGAAGTGTGGAAATCGTTTGAATGAAAAGACACCCTCCCGCGAGGGGAGGGTGTTGCATATCAAATTCAGCCAAACCTGGCCATAAAGCTTTCCGCTTCCTCGCGGGAATCAAAGAATGCGGCGTAAGCCAGATCAAAGGTGTCGGTGGTTGGCCAAGGATCAAAGAAATCTATACGGAATAATAGCCCTATGCTCTCTTGAATCAATGCCACATCCGAAAGGTCAAAGACGGCAAATGTCCATTCGCCCGTATTTTCCCAATCGGCATTAATCCAAACCGGTTCATCATCATGGAAGAGTATTTGTCCGTTATATTGCGAGGTGGTACGGTATTTGATAACCAAATATTGTTTTCCTCGCAAATCCCTCTTCCAAAATCCGAACCAATACATTGGATCCCCTGATTCATTTAGACATTTCAACGTTGCATAGCCGTCATGATAAGTGGCTTCTGCATCCGCCATGCGATCTCCTTCCCTGACTTGCAGAAAAACAGCATCACCATATGCCGATGAATACACCGTCCTTTCCCAACCCGACAGACCGCCGGGGAAATAATCATACAACAAAATCTTATGGGGGCCGTCAATTCCAAGATTCAGAAAGCTACTCAAAGTGATGACGGAGCCAAGACCTTCACCCGTATTTTTGGCTTGACCCAGTACATCTCCGGCAGATACGTGTGCGCCCTCGGTTATGTTCGCCGACAGTACACCAATGCCTCGGTATACCACACTGGATTTACCGGAAAGATCGTAATCCATGCCAAGTATCAAAGTATACGTTCCGTCACTCTGCTGTGTCACGGATTTGATTTTTCCATCGCATACAGCATAAATATCTGCCCCATCCAAGACGAAATAGGATAACTCAGTTGCTTCTTGAACCAAGTCACACGGCAGACAACTGTTT
>JAGASP010000042.1 GCA_017621695.1 Clostridia bacterium | reverse complement strand
CAAGTTTTTTCATCGATATGCATCTCGGTTTCTTCCGAGATGCTCGATATACCGCTCGGCATGACCTTCGCGGTTCGATATGCCGCAAGGCGGCTCGATATGCGCCTTGCGGCGCGAGCTTACTACATTAAACAACAATTTATCTCCCTCATATTTTACCATATCTTCCCCCCGCTTGTCAAGCCTGCTCCCCTCTGTCACATCTCCTCCGCATCCGGTGCGTTGACGTCGATCGAGATCCCGTCAAGGAGATTCTGATAGCACGTATCATCGGGAATCTCGGCGCGAACACCGTCAATGTGGATGAGCCGTAAGGATGAAAAATTATAAGTAGACAACCGTCGATCCAGCGCATCGTCGGAATGGGCGCAAATGAGAATGTCATTCGGTTCAAAGCCACTCACTATCAGCGTGTGGTAGTAATCTCCCATCCCGTTCTGTAGCTGAATAAAATCTCCAACCTCCAATTCCCGCGCACGGATCTCCCGACCAAACGGCCCGATCCCCATGTTTTCAGAGGAAAAATTCGGTTGCTCGGTCATAAAATCATAAAAGTATTCCACGCTCGTCCAAGCAGGGGCGCGGTCATCGGGAGATATATAATACCACCCGAAGTCCGTGGTGAAATCCATGGTGCAGCTCCCTGCCAGCAGACATTGCGAAGCAAAATTGGTGCAATCCCCTCCCCTGCCCGTGAAATTAAGGAACAGAGGATTGCGATCAAGTGCCCATGTGCGGGCATAGGTTACAGCGCGATCGCGCAGATACGGCTTTACGATGATCATGGGAAAACTCCTTTCCAAAGCTCAGTTGCTGTCAGTATATGCCGCTCCCCTCTGCAAAGACAAAAAAGACGAGAAAAACTCTCGTCCTTTTGATTCTGATATGAAACTGCTTTGCGGTAGATACCCACAAAAGCATTCTGCTTTTTATGCCTTGGAATAAACCTTCATGGCAGTCCCTGAGTCAAACACCAAAATATCCTTGGGCATTTTCAGCATCCGATACGTCACGTACATATCTCCCGCCGCCCCCGAAATATTCTGGATCTGCACAAAATACACCACCCAGAACCAGGAAGCAGGAATGAACGGAAGCAGGACAGCCAGCACAATCCCCCACAGCACCACGGGCGCCAAAGCAATCAAAAGATATGCGCCCTTTCCGAAATAGGCATCGGATGCGGCAAACGCATAGATACCCGTAAAACCATACCTGGGCTTTACCTTGGTGATCGCTTTCATGCAGATACCGTGTACCAATTCGTGAAGCACGATATATACCGCCAAAGCCGCCAAGGTGGCAAGCAGCTTGATCAGCAGCATGAGGATACGATCCATACCCGGCAAGGATCCATCCCCATACACCGTGCTGAAGGGCACGAAAAACAGTACGGGAATGATCATGGCAAGCATGATCGCCAAAGCGATGCCGTTGACAAGCAGCATAAGCTTTTTGTTTTTTTGAAGGTCAATGTCCGCAACCAGACGGTAGTCCTCGGGCAAAGTCAACGAATATTTCATTTTTATACAAAATTAACCGACGTAGCCGCCGTAAATGGCCTGATATGCTTTGATGCTGTTTTCATAACCGTCAGCGCCTACCGTCACGCAAACGTACGTTTTACCGCTTGCATCGGTTGCGGCGGTTACAAGACAGTACTTGCTTTCGGGGGTATAGCCGGTTTTACCCGCGATAACGGTCAGCTTGCCTGCGGTTGCAGGATTCAGATTCTTATAGGTGTTTTTGAAATACGTCTCCAAGAGGTTATGGTAAATATGATATTCAAACGACGTATTCCCCTCACGGGTACACTCCGCATCAAAAGCATTGGTCATCATAATTTTACGGCAAAGAGACATCTCCATGGCGTATCCCATGATGGTAGCCAGATCCCGACAGGTCGAGTAATGCTCTTCATGGTGCAGACCCGTGGGATTCATAAACTGCGTTCCCGTCAGCCCCATGGCAGCAGCCTTGGCATTCATGTGCTTCACAAACGCCTCCTCAGAACCGGAAATATAACGCGCCAGCTCACAGGCGGCAACACCGTCGGATCTCAACATGAGCGCGTACAGCATACCTTCCACAGTCAGGGTCTCCCCGGGCAACAGGCCCATGCCGGAGGCTTCGGCATCTTGCATAGCATCATACACTTCCTGGCTGACTGTGATCTTATCCTGCAGAGCACTTTCGGTTTTGAGACTCTCCACTGCAACGATCAGGGTCATTACCTTGGTCAGGGATGCGGGATATACTTTTTCATCCGCACCGCTGGCCGCAAGGATATTGCTCTCCGAGACATTTGCAAGCGCCGTATGGGTGATGCCCAATGAAGACAGATCCACGCTTTGAACCTGAGAAGCATTCCCATAGAGCACATTTCCCTTTTTGCCGTCAGCAAACGGATGGTTGGCGGTATCAGGCAATACAGGCGTGGGCTTTTTGCCTGCATCCGTATCACCGGACTCGACCTGATCCCGAGATGCATCCTCCGAGGGTGCTACCCAGTTTTTAGCCGTAGCCGCATAAAAAATGACAAGAAGCACAAGCAATACTCCCATAAATCCTGCAACCATATGGATAAAAAGCTGTTCTCCCCGCGTTACCGCGAATTTGACACCGTCCACCTGCCATGCGGAGGGATCCGGCTCGCGAGGTACAAACGGGGCAGCTTTTTCGCTAACGGTTTGCTGTTGTACGTCCTTTTCGGGGAGCGTATCAAATTCATATTCTTGATTCATATGTAGCATATCCTTTCGATGTGCGACGATTTTAGGGACAACTCATCCGAGGAATAATGAAAAGAAGTCCGCCCTGCGAAGGAACGGACTTCTTCCTGTGTTCTCAGACAAGGCAGTAAAGAGCCACGATGGCGATAAAGAACACGACGGAAACCAAAATGGTTGCCTTCTCAAGCTTCTTTTCACGTCTCTGAGCTTTGCCCTTACCGAAGAAAGTATCGGCGGCACCGCCGGAAATTGCACTGGATCTCTTGTCCTTACCGGGCTGCAGCGCAACCAGAACGCACAGGCCGATGGACATAACCACCAGGAAAATTCCCAGGATCAACTGTACGATATCCATTGATAAAACCTCCAAAGGTAGAAATTACTTCGCATATTATAACATACTTTTTTTAAAATTGCAATAGCTTTTTTGATTTTTTTCAAAAAACTTTATGAAATTCCAAAGATGACCGTGTTTTTCCGTTTATTGCGATGTCAGAATCACGGTAATGTCATTGAAAAGACCGTTTCGATAGTAAGTCAGAGAAATTTCATCTCCCGGATAGTGTTGATTGATCTCATTCGACAGCACCGTCATATTTTTGGCCTCAACACCGTTTACAGCGGTAATGATATCCCCAACAGACAGCTTGGTTGCCGCATCGGTTCCTTCGCTGACAGCCTTCACGTATATACCCGAAACCTTGGGGGAAACCACTTCCTCGGGGAATTTCTCGGCATACGCTTCGTCCACTTCCATGATGCGATCACCGTTGAAAACGTAGTGACAGCCCTCTTCCACATAAACGCCTGTGATACCGATCAAGGGTCTTCCCGAAGAAACGCTGGAATTGACGTTGTTGGCATGACCGTCCTTGATGATGGCGTTCAAAATTTCCGCCGCACCTTCGGAGGGAATGGCAAAGCCCAAGCCTTCATACCCGTCTGCCATTTTCATGGAAACAATGCCCACGACCTCTCCGTTGGTATTGACCAGAGGACCGCCCGAGTTACCAGGGTTGACCATGGCATCGGTCTGCAGCATTTTCAGCTTTTTTTCCAATGTGCCGTCATCATTGTAGATCTTCAGCTCTCTGTCCACGTAGGAAATACAGCCTCTGGTCGTGGTCCATGCCATATCGGGGCCGCTGGGATTGCCGATGGCATACACCGTTTGACCCACAAAGCATTCGGAGGACTTGGCGAAAACCGCAGGCACAAGCCCGGATTTATCCACTTTAATAACCGCCAGGTCATCCACCTCGGAGTATCCTCGGAGGGTCGCCCTGACATAAGAACCGTCGTAAAATTTCACACGGATGTCGCCGTCCAGCTCCACCACGTGGTAGTTGGTAGCGATATAGCCATCCTCACTCAGAATGATGCCCGTACCGCTGCCCGCGGCAGAGGAATTGCTGACCTCAATGAGCACCACGGATTGCTTAGCCTTTTCGATAGCCGTAGCATCCGTTTTGTCGGTCGTGGAGACAACGTCTCCTTCTTCGTTTGTCACGGGCTCGCTGAATTGGATTCCCTCAAACGCCTCCCCTTTCATGAGCATCACACCCACCAGAAGACCAAAGCTGAGTGCAAACACAACGGTCATAACCAGCGCGTAAACCCCCACCCCGCTGAGGCGTTGCTTTTGCTTACGCTGCGTATCGTGTTGCTTTTGCTCCGCGTATGTCCATCGGTACACCACGGCAGGCTGTGGTTCCGCATACGGAGGGGGCGGCGGTAACTGCATCCCTGCCTCCGGCTGAGGAGGCGCGGAAAAAGCACCGTTGCCGTCTTGCTGAGGTGCCGTATCGGAAGGATCGGGCTCAGAGACGGGCTCGGAAATTGGTTGCAAAGACTCCTCTCTGGGATCTGTCACGTTGTTTCCGGATGGTTCCGGGACGGGATCCGCAGGTATTTGTCTATCATTATGGTCTTGATTCATCATTGACCTCCCTTTTCGATGGATGAGGGGCTTATGTAAGATTCCCTACACAAGCCCCCTAGTATTATCAGCTGAGAAGTTCGAATTTATAGCCGACACCCCAAACGGTTTTCAGAATCCATTTGTCTGAAACTCCCTCCAGCTTCTCACGCAAACGCTTAACGTGCACGTCCACGGTTCTGGAGTCGCCCAGATAATCAAATCCCCAAACCTTGTCGAGGAGCTGGTCACGGGTAAAGACGCGGTTATAATTGGAAGCCAGGAAATAGAGAAGCTCCAGCTCCTTGGGAGGAATATCAATGGATCTTCCCTTGAGCTTCAGCTCGTATTTCAGCTTGCTGATCTCGATATTATCAAAACGGATGACTTCATCGTCATTCTGACCCGAAGCCGTCTGACAACGGCGGAGCACTGCCTTGACACGGGCGGACAACTCTTTGAGATCAAAGGGCTTGACGACGTAATCGTCAGCGCCCAGCTCCAAGCCCAATACCTTGTCAAATACATCCGCTTTTGCGGAAATCATAATGATCGGCTTAGCGGAAATTTCTCTGATCTCGCGGCAGACTTGCCAACCGTCCTTCTTCGGAAGCATGATGTCCAGTAATACCAGATCAGGCTCATACATTTTGAAATAGCTGACGCCTTCAGCTCCGTCGCCGACGGTTTTCACCTCGTAGCTTTCGTTTTCAAAATATTCCTTGAGCATTTCGCTGATGACAGGATCATCATCCACCACAAGAATTTTGGTGTCCATCATAATTGTCAACCTCCCGTCGCATCACCCTGCGACTTGTTTTTTCTCTTCTGTCTTATATTATCATATCTTATATCTGGGATCGTCTTGTGAACAAAGATTGAATTTTCTCTGAAACCTTGGTCACAGTCCAGCCATAATTTATAGCATTTTCATTATAGCATAAGCTTGAAAATTTGTAAAGACTTTTTTGCGAAAAAGTTTCTAAAATTACATTAAATTTTGTACGGCGTTCAAAAACAAGACACCTTCACATCAAAAATGTGAAGGTGTCTTGTCAAAAAACGTCACTCTTCGCCGTAAAGACGGTCGAGATTGTAAAAATCTCGTGTTTCTTTTGTAAATATATGCACAAGCACTTGGCTGTAATCCAGAACGATCCATGCGTGGTTATCGCGTCCTTCCACGTGCATCGGCTCGACGAGGCGACGGCTCATCTGGTACTCTACCTCACCGCCCAGCGCCTGTACGTGCGTGGAGGAAGTACCGGTAGCAAGCACCATATAATCGCAGATATCGGTCTTGCCCTCCATGGGGATCACCTTAACGTCGCGGGCGCGCTTGGCGTCAAGAAATTGAGCAATGGCGTCGGCGAGGGTCTTAGGATCCACGTCGGTCAGGGGATCGGGCATCGGCTCGGTGGGTTCATTTGTGATATTCAGATTCAATTCATCCATTGGGTTACCTCTTTTTTAATGTTTTATATGTTATTTGTATCGCAAATTGTTGTTTACGGGCTTTTAACCAACGTGGCCGTAGGGGAGGCCCTGTGTGGCCTCCCGCCAAAAAGATTGTTGACCCACAAGGGTTTTGTCGATGTCGGGACGACGGGCGACCACATAGGGTCGCCCCTACGGGTT
>JAGASP010000041.1 GCA_017621695.1 Clostridia bacterium | reverse complement strand
TCAAAAGATTTTCCCAACACCAATTTTGTTTTTCAAAAACCTTCTTGCGGCTTCCGCCGCGCGCCGAGGCGCTCACGGCCGCCCTCGGCACTGCCGGCCACCGTATTGAGGTGCAGGGGCTGCGCCCCTGCACCCCCTTAGACCGCTAAACAACAATTTATGCGATCAACATCTTGTCGGGTGATACACCGCCGTTGCGGAGAGTGTCACGCAATATTGGCTGCGGGCACTGCCCGCTAAACAACAATTTATCCCCAAGGAGGCTCTATGAATACATACCTCTCCTCCCCTGTCACCGCTCTTTCCGGCGTCGGGGAAGCACGAAAAAAAGCCTATGCCCGCTTGGGAATCCATACCGTAAAGGATCTCCTGTATCATTTCCCCCGCGCCTTTGAAAACCGTGGGGACGTTCGCCTTTTGTCGGATGTCCAACCCGGCGAAAAATGCTCGGTGATCCTGACGGTATCCACCGAGTGCCGTGTCAGTCGCATCAAAGGGCGCATGACCCTCCTCAAATTCCGCGCCTTTGATGACAGCGGTGTTTGTGAGATCACGTTTTTCAATCAGGAGTTTTTGCGCTCTGTATTTCCCATCGGTTCGGTATTCCGCTTTTACGGGAAGATTGAAAAAACGGGAAACCGTACGACCATGTCGTCGCCTGCCTATGAGCCGTATACCGAAAGCCGTCCCCTGCCGCCGCTCTTTTCAGTCTATCCCCTGACGGAAGGACTCAGCCAGAAGATCATAGCGACCCACATTGCAAGCATCCTTCCCGTTGCCACGGCGCAAATAGAAGACCCCCTGCCCGAGGACATCCGTCTTTCCGAAGGGCTCGTCTCTCTTGCGTGGGCGCTTCGGCAAATCCATTCTCCCGATGATTACCAAAGCCTCCACGAAGCCAAACGCCGTCTGGCTTTCGATGAATTCTTCCGCTTTGCCTTGGCGCTGGGCACTATGGGCAAGACCCCTCGAACCACGGGCGCGCCGATATGTCAAATCACCGATGATGTCATGCATACCTTCCTTTCGGCGTTGCCCTATAAGCTCACGGGCGCACAGGCAAGGGCCGTTGCGGATATCCGCCGCGACATGGCCTCCGATACCGCCATGAGCCGTATGCTGGTGGGAGACGTTGGCTGCGGTAAAACAGTATGCGCCGCCGCCGCCATGTATATCGCCGTGAAATCGGGACGGCAGGCAGCCCTCATGGCACCCACGGGCATTCTTGCGACCCAACACGCCGCCGATCTTTTGCCCCTGTTTGCACGCTTGGGCATCAAGGGCGCACTTCTGACAGGACACACCACCCCTACGCAAAAAAAGAAGATCTATGCGGCTCTCATATCCGAGGACCCCGCAGAACGGTTGGATATTGTGATTGGCACGCAGGCGCTGTTGTCCGAGGGTGTGGGATTTGCTGCACCGGGATTGGTCATTACGGACGAGCAGCACCGTTTCGGTGTCAATCAGCGCGCAACCCTTTCCGAAAAAAACGCCCACGCGCACCTGCTCTGCATGAGCGCGACACCCATCCCCCGTTCTCTGGCGCTGGTGCTTTACGGAGATCTGGACGTATCCCGCATCGACGAAATGCCCCCCGGCCGTCAGCGGGTGGATACCTTCGTGGTGGACGAATCCTACAGACCCCGTCTGGATGCCTTCATCCGTAAAAACGTGGCCGAGGGCGGGCAGGTCTACGTTGTTTGCCCCGCGGTTGAGGAAAAGCCCGAGGAGGACGAAGGTCTGATCCCCCTGTGGGCAGATTTCGGCCGCGATAGCGGAGATTACGGTACGGCCGTTGCGCGCGCGCCGTGGGAAGAGAAAGAACTGCCTGACATGAAGGCCGCCGTGCAGTTTGCCGAGGCCTTGGCCGCGCGTATGCCTGAGCTGCATATTGCGTACGTGCACGGAAAAATGAAGTCTGCCGAAAAGGACAAGGTCATGGGCGATTTTGCCAAGGGAGACGTGCAGGTGCTTGTGTCCACCACCGTGATCGAGGTGGGGGTCAACGTCCCCAATGCGTGCCTTATGATCGTGGAAAATGCCGAGCGATTCGGACTTTCTCAGCTGCATCAGCTCAGAGGACGCGTGGGACGCGGACAGCGGAAATCCTACTGCATTCTTGTGCGAGCCGGTGGGGGAGATACCGCCAAGGCAAGACTGGAGGTCATGCGAACCACCTACGACGGCTACCGCATCGCAGAGCAAGACCTGTCACAGCGCGGCCCCGGTGATTTTCTCGCTCCTGTCAGCGGTGCGGGCATTCGTCAGAGTGGCGGCTTCCGCCTGCAGGTGGCTGAAGGCTGGCCGGACGCGAGCCTTATGGATCGCGCCTTCAACCATGCCCGTGCGATCCTTGCCGATGACCCCGCTTTGGAGTCCTATCCCTTGCTCAGGGAGGACTTGGACAGTGCGTTTGCAATGGCGGGAGATATTTTGAACTGACGTGCCCTGAAAACGCCTTGTATCAAAAAAGCCAACGGATTTTTGTCCGTTGGCTTTGCTTTTTATTTGGAATCCTTTTGGTCGTCATCGGAAGCATCGAAGGGATTCTTCCCGTCGTTGTTTTCAATGGCGTAATCGAAGGGATTGCGGGTGTCGTCCTCGACGGGAGGCTCATCTCCGTCAAGAGCGGCATCCTTTTTGATCTCCTCCAGGACACGCTTGGCAGCCTCGTCCTTGGCGCGCTTTTCGTTGGCTTCGCGGCTGATCTTTTCCTTTTCGGAGATGATGGCGTCGAGCTGCTCGTGGAGAGCCTCGTTGGCGGCGATCACAGCAGGATCTGTGTCGCTTGCCTTGCCGCAGGGAAGCTTGCTGTCCATCACGGCCTTAAAGAGATCGCCGTCCATGTCCTCATGGGAGCGCAGATATTCGGAAATGAAGTGCAGCTTGCCCATGTTGGAAAGCAGGAGGGACTTGGCGCGGTCGTAGGCCTCGGAGATGAGTGCGTGGATCTCCTCGTCGATCTGGGTTGCGGTGGCATCCGAATAATCAGAGCCCGACGAGAGATCGCGGCCGAGGAAGACCTCGTTCTGATCCGTACCAAAGCTGCGCAGACCCAGCTTTTCCGACATACCGAGACGGGTGACCATGTATTTGGCCACAGCGGTTGCGTGCTTGATATCCGAGGATGCGCCGCTGGTCACGTCCCCGAAGATGATCTCTTCGGCGGCGCGTCCGCCCAAGGTGGTGGCGAGATCGCCCTTCATCTTGGACTTGCGCTCATAGAAGGTGTCGGCCTCGGGACGGAAGCTGGTATAGCCACCCGCACCCTTGCCCGTGGGAACGATGGTGATGAGGTGGACGGGATCCTGATCCGTCAGGTGACCCACGATGGCGTGACCTGCCTCGTGATAGGCGGTCATGGTCTTATCCTCTTCACTCATGACCCAAGTCTTCTTCTTGGGACCCATGATGATCTTGTTGAAGGCGGCTTCGATTTCCTCCATGCCGATGAGGCTCTTGCCGTGGCGTGCCGAAAGGAGGGCTGCCTCGTTCAGAAGGTTGGCAAGATCAGCACCCGTAAAGCCTACGGTGATCTTGGCGACCTTGGAAAGGTCAACGCCGGGCTCAAGCGGCTTGTTGCGGGCGTGAACCTTGAGGATATCCTCGCGTCCCTTGATGTTGGGACGGCCCACGGTGATCTGACGGTCAAAGCGTCCGGGACGGAGCAATGCGGGGTCAAGAACGTCGGGACGGTTGGTGGCGGCGATGACCACGATACCCTCGTGAGAGCCGAAGCCGTCCATTTCGACGAGCAGCTGGTTGAGGGTCTGCTCGCGTTCGTCATGACCGCCGCCGAGACCCGTACCTCTCTGACGGCCAACGGCATCGATCTCGTCAATGAAGATGATGGCAGAGCCGGCCTTACGAGCGGTCTCGAACAGATCACGGACGCGGGATGCACCCACACCGACATACATTTCTACGAAATCCGAACCCGAAATAGAGAAGAAGGGAACTCCTGCCTCGCCTGCCACGGCCTTGGCAAGCAGTGTCTTACCCGTACCGGGAGGGCCCATGAGCAGAACGCCATGGGGGATGCGCGCGCCGAGGCCTGCGAACTTGGCGGGAGCTTTGAGGTAGTCTACGATCTCCACCAGCTCTTCCTTTTCTTCGTCAGCACCGGCTACGTCGCGGAAGGTGACCTTATTCTTGTCATCGGTGGGCATTTTGACGTGGGACTTGCCAAAGCCCGTCGTCTTACTGCCGGGACCTGCACCCTTCATCATCTGCTTGATGGCGAAGGAATACAGGAAGATGAATGCGATGATGATGAGCGCCCAAGGAATGAGAGAGACCCACCAGGGCATGACGTTCTGGGGGGTGTTGTCATAGGTGGAGAGGATACCCACACCTACGCCGCGCAGCTCCTGATCCTCGGAGATACGGACCAATTCCTCGCGGGTGGCGTGCACGTCTGCGAGCTTGTAGGTCTTTTCGGCACTCAGCTTGTAAGAAATATCCGTGGGATATCTGACGTCCTGAACCTCAGCGCCGGACTCGGCCTCGGGATCCGGCGTGGGGAGGATCACAGGGCTTCCGTCCTCCTTCAAAAGATTTCCGTCCGCATCCCTTTCAAAGAGCTGGATGGTCAGGGTACTCTTGTCGTAATTGATTTTGTATGTGGCGACGTCCTCGTTGTAGAAATGGTCAAGGATATCACCGTAGGTAAGCGGCTCTTCGCTGCCCGACGTGCCCTGATAGATCAGGAGCATGATGCCGATGATAACGGCAATGGCCAGTACGTAGCCGAGGATTACCTTCAGGTTACTCTTCATGATGGCAGTTTCTCCTCTTGGTTGAGATGATGAGTATCATAGGGGAACAGGACCCCAAATTAAAAGACAGTATAGCATACGTCTATGAAATTTATATGAAGTTGGCGAGACAAGGCGGTGAATTTTTAAAAAGTAAGAAAGAGATTTCGTCTTGTTTCGTTTATTGGCAAGAAATTTTGACTTGTACGGTCAGGAATAGATCTCGGGCTTCAGCACACCGATGAACGGCAGGTTGCGGTACTTCTCGTTGTAGTCCAGACCAAAGCCCACGACAAATTCGTCGGGAACAACGGTGCCGCAGAAATCGGGCGTAAAATCCACCTCGCGGCGGCTGGGCTTGTCGAGCAGCGTACAGGTGCGCACGCTGTGGGCGTTGCGGTTTCTGAGAAGATCGGTCAGACGGGAGAGCGTGCGTCCCGAGTCCACGATATCCTCGATGAGCAGCAGGTCGATGTCCTGCAGATCATCACGGACGAGATCGAGGGAGATCTTGATTTCCCCCGAGGACTTGGTGCCTGCACCGTATGAGGATACCTTCATGAATTCCAGTTCCACAGGCAGGGTCAGGCGTTTCAGAAGCTCGGCGGCAAAGGGCATGGAGCCCTTGAGGATGACCACCATGATGAGACGTCGGGGGCTGTCCTGATACGTGGCTTGTACCTCGGCGGCGATACGGTCCACCAAAACCGAAATTTCTTCGGCAGAGATCATGGTATAGGCGCAATCATTGTAGAGCGCAGGAGTCTGTTGATGCATAGTATGATCCTTTCCGAGCGCGTATTTTCAAAACGTGCTGTTTTTTTTGATTCTTACGGTGATACGCAGGCAAGCTTCCTCCGTCGGGGCAGGATACCCGTCCCGAAAGGCGACGGATGGGTACCAGAGCGGCGTTCCGTCCGGAAGGCATAGGAGGGGGATGCGGTCGCGCAGATGCGGGGGAATATTTTTGTCGCACAGAAGCTTTTTGAGCTTTTTGTGCATTCCGTGAGAGAAGATCTCGTCACCCGCCTCCCGCGTTCTTGCTACAAGAGGCAAGGGAAGACTTGCGGGAAACACGGCGGAGGCGAATACGTCGTCGCCGCTCATGGGAGAGAGGGGGATAGGGGATGTTTCGATGGAAACAGTGACGCCGTCACCCCAAGGGGTGTCTCCTTTGTCTATGTCCGTCGGCGGGAGGGAGAGGGGATCAAATACCTGCGAGGGGCGAATATAAAGGAAGCCGTCGCGTATTCTTGCCTCGGTGCCGCGTGGGAGAGACAGGGCGGATTCGGGAACGCTTTTTTCTGCCAGCGCCAACAGCGATTCAAGATGTGCGGCGGTCAGGGTACCGCTGCCGTCGTGGGGATCTGCTTCGGCGGTGACCGTTCCGTACAGCATGGCGATCATGCGCTTGGTAATGGCGGGATGACTCCCTTGCAGAGCGGTCACGGACAGTCCGTGTCCGTCGGCGGACAGCGCAGTTTCCAGATTTGCTTTTGCAAGTGCCGAGAGACAGTCCTCGTCCTCACGCGCCGCGTAGGAAAGCCTTGCAGCGGCGTGCTGAGGGGTACCGTGCTCGGTCAGCTCCTCCAGAAGCGGAATGACGCTGTGCCGTAAACGGTTGCGCGTATGGGAAGGGGAAAGATTGGTGGAATCGGTGACAAAGGTGACCCCCCTGTCCCGACATTCGCATAAGATTTCGGCTTTGGTATAAGGGAGCAGGGGGCGGATCAGCCAACCGCCGCCAAAGGGACGCACTTGGGGAATGCCTCCCATGCCCTTGGAGCCGCTGCCGCGCAGGAGGCGAAACAGAAGTGTCTCCAGCTGATCGTCGGCGTGGTGTGCCGTGAGCAGGATGGGGAGGTGATGCGCTTGCATGAGCTCCTCAAAAAAGGCATACCGCGCATCTCTGGCTGCCGTTTCGATGCTCTGTCCGGTTTGACGGGAGAGGGCAGGGACGTCCACGTGCTTTTCGAACAGGTCGATCCCCATAGCGGCGGCGGTCTGACGGCAAAACGCCAGATCTCTGTCGGCCTCTTCACCGCGGATGCCGTGGTGCAGATGTGCCGCATACACGGGGACGTTGTGCTCGTCACCGTACGCTTTGGCGAGCGTCAGCAGCAGAGCGGAATCCGCACCGCCGGAATAGGCCACGAGCAGAGGCGCATCCATCGGGATGACGGGGGGGAGGTGCAAAGTCATGGATACCTCCTGCGGTTTATTTCGGAAGTGTGCTTTCATCCGCGATGGAGCGGAAGCGGGTATAGCGTCCGATCCACCCCATTTTGACAGTCGCTGTGGAGCCGTGACGGTTTTTGGCCACGATGACCTCCACGATATTGCTTTCGGCATCGGAATTGGGAGTGGCGGATTCGTTGATCTTATAGTATTCGTCTCGGAAGAGCAGCATGATGACGTCGGCGTCCTGCTCGATGGTACCTGATTCACGCAAGTCGGACATCATGGGGCGCTTGTCGGAACGACCTTCCACGCCTCGGTTCAGCTGGGAACAGCAGATGACGGGAACCATCAGCTCCTTGGCCATGAGCTTCATGCCGCGGGAGATGTCACCCACCTCCTGCACACGGTTGTCGGTGTGCTTGTCGCCCTGCATGAGCTGGAGATAGTCAATGACCACAAGGCCGAGGTTCTTGACGCGGCGTAGCTTGGCCTTCATGCCCGTGACGGTGATGCCTGCCGTGTCGTCAATGAGAATGTCGCACTTGGCAAGCTTGGCGGCGGCGTTGGCAACGTTATCCCAGTCCTCGGGCTGCAGCTCTCCTGTGCGGAGCTTATAGCTGTCCACCATGGCCTCAGAGGAGATCATACGGTTGACAAGCTGCTCGGCGGACATTTCGAGGGAGAAGATGCACACGGTTTGCTTTTGCTGTGCGGCAACGTTGGCCGCGATGTTGAGACAGAAGGAGGTCTTGCCCATACCGGGACGCGCGCCGACAAGCACGAGGTCGGATTTGGACATACCCGCCAATACTTTATCCAGCCCTTCAAAGCCCGTGGGTGTACCCTGCGTGGATTCTTTGTCGTTCTGGAGGTCGTAGAGGTGCTGGTATACGTCGTTGAGCACGTCGCGAATATGCTTGAAGCTCTTGGTGTCCTTGCCTTGGGCTATGGAGAAGATCTTGCTCTCGGCAGAGTCAAGGATGTGCGCTACGTCCTCCTGTTCGGAGTATGCCATTTCGGACACCTCGTCTGAGGCGGTGATGAGCTGACGCAAAACGCTCTTGTCCTTGACGATGCGGGCATAGTCTTTAATGTTGAGGGCGTTGGGAACCACCTCAAGGATGGTGCGGAGATATTGCTCGCCGCCGGATTTGGTATACACACCCTTTTGCACCAGCATATCGATGAGGGTGACCACGTCGATCTGACTGCTGGTGAGGAAGAGCTCGTGCATGGCCATGAAGATCTGGCGGTGCTCTTCAAGATAGAAGTCGTTGGAGGAGAGCATATCCGCGATCAGGTTGAAGGATTCGGGGTCTACCAGAACCGCACCCAAAAGCGATTGCTCGGCGATCAGGGAAAAGGGTAGCTTTCTGTCCAGCACGTCGGGCGTGCCTTGTTCATGAATGCTCATATCCGTGATCCTCGGCTTACTGGCAAACGAGGACGTGGATGTTGCCGGAAATTTCGCCGTAGAGCTTGACGGTCAGATCGTATTTGCCGTAAGCGCGGATGGGATCCGAGAGCTGGATCTTTCTCTTGTCGAGGGTGATGCCGTAATCCTTCTGGATGCGCTCGGCGATCTCCTTGGTGGTGATGGAGCCGTACAGACGGCCGTCTGCGCCCGAGGATGCGGGGATCTTGACGAGGATGGTGTCCAGCTTGGCGGCCAATGCCTTGGCCTCGGCCGTGTCTACTTCGATTTTGTGCTTGGCGGCGGCTTCCTTACCCTTGATCTCGTTGAGGACCTTGTTGTCTGCGATCACAGCGAGCTTGCGGGGGAGGAGGAAATTGCGGGCGTATCCGTCGGATACCTCAATGATGTCGTTCTTTTTGCCTTGGCCCTTCACGTCGGCCAGTAATACTACTTTCATGATATGATTCCTTTCTTTATGTCGGGGTGTGTTTTCGTTTTACTTGATAGAGCGCTCTGCCATATATTCGTCGATGGCTTCCTTGAGCATTTCATAGACCTCGGGAACGGTGGCGTTTTCCACCTGTGCGCCTGCCATGTCGAAATGGCCGCCGCCTTCCAGCTTTTCAAGAATGAGCTGCACGTTGATCTTTCCCTTGGAACGGCCCGAGATCACGACGTTTTTGCCGATGATGGCCAAAGCGAAGGATGCTTCCACGTCTTGGATTCCGAGGAGCTTATCCGCGGCTTTGGAAGCGGCGATGCGGTCACCGGGCGAGGGAATATGGTCTTCGCTCAGCCAGGTGATGGCAAAGATTTGGTCGTAAATTCTTGTGTGCGCGTCAAAATCGCTGGCGATCTGCAATTCCTCCAGCTTTTCGCTGAAGAACTCCCTTGCTGTGCCCGTGTGGGCATTGCGGCTGTAGAGATAATAGGTGACCTCAAAGGTCTGTGCACCGGCGGAACGGGTAAAGTTGTGGGTATCCAGCATGATGCCCGCGAGCAGAAGGTTGGCCTCCTCCTTGAGAAGGGTGTCGGCATAGGGGCTTTGCTCCAGGATCTCACTGACGATCTCGCTGGCGGAGGATTTGGTAGTTTCTATATAATGAAGGAAAGGTACAAAGGGAAGTGCGCCCACCAAACGGTGGTGGTCAATGACGGCGATGGAGGCTACGCCGTCTCTGGCGGCTATGGCACCGACCAGCTCGGGAGATTCAAAAATGGCGGGATTATTGACGTCTGTTACGATGAGCACGGTGTCGGGAGTCACAAGGCCCTGCGCTTCGTGCTTATCTATGAATACATGGTTGTATTCGGAAACTGTTGAGAGGTGCTTTTGGCAGACGGCAAAGGTCTCCGAGGTGAGACTCGTGATGATGTTGACGGGAACGTGAGACATACCCGCGCCCTCCAGAATACTGCGGCTGAGACGGTAAATGCCCACGGCCGAGCCAATGGCGTCAAAGTCGGGATTGCTGTGTCCCATGATGAGCACGCGGTCGCACAGGGACAGTCGCTTTTCAAGCAGGCTGGCGCTGACGCGGGAGGAAATGGAGGTGTTGCTCTCCATGGTCTTGTGCGTGCCGCCGAAGTAGGAGACACCGGGGGTGTTGCGTCGGATCAGGGCGACCTGGTTACCGCCGCGCTGGAGGGCGAGATCCAATGCGTTGTTGGCGGTTCTGTCCCGCTCCTGCATGGAGCCGTCGATGTCCGCAATACCCATGGAGATGGATACGGGGAAGCTGTTGTCGCCCACGCGGATGCTCATGATCTTATCCAGAATGGGGAAGCCGTCCTTGATGCATTCGTCCAGACACTCCTCGGAGAAAATGGCCATGTATTTGTCACGGTCGTATTCTCTGAGCATACCGTTCATGCCGCTCACCCAGTCCGAAAGAGCCGCTTCGATCTCGTTGGCGGTCGCGCGGTAATTGGCGCGGACGAATTGGGTCAGCTCCTGCAGGTTATCCAGCACGATGTAGGCAAGCACCATGTGCTCTCTGTTGGTTTTCTCCACCAGATCCAGATATTCGTTGGTATCTCTGAAAAGCAGGAAGAAGTAGCGTTCTCCCTTGCGCAAAAACGCATAGGGCTCAACCTCGTAGCGGCGGCCGTCGGAAAGGCGCACCACGGGAGGATCCGAACTCTGCTCACCGTCCTGAGGTGTCTCAAGGGCTCTTTCAGGATGATGGAGCGGAAGAATGTCGGCCTGTCCCATAAAGGCCATGAGCTTTTCAAGGCTCAGCCCGGGGCAGATCTCGGATAAGGGGATATTACAGATGGGGGATCGGAATTTCAGAATATCCTTGAGTGCGGTGTTGATGACACGCACCTTTCCGTCGCTGTTCATGACGGCATAGGGAATGTCCACCGTGTTGCGGAAAATGCGGTAAATGTCGCTGTTGAGCTGGTCCGACAAGGCTTGGTCTCGGTTCATTTTCCACAGACGTCTGGCATATACACCCAAAAGAATGAGCGCGGACAGTCCGTAGAAAACGGCGAAAGCGATCCCCGTCATGACGAGTCGGGGCGCTCCGTAATGCACGAGAAGCGCGTAGACGAGCAAAAGGATGAGGCCTTCTGCGGCTACGATTACGAAGGGGAGGCGAAGATCCGTGCGGGGAAGCTCCGTCGGACGGTCGTGAGCCTCGGGGAGATTCTGTTTCATATCGAGCACTCCTTTCTGATAAGGTTGGATCGGGAGTCAGGGGGTGTCGCTTGTGTCGTTGCTTGTGTCGTTCCTGTTGTCTTCTTCTTCTCTCTTCCGACGCTCCTCCTGCTCTCTGCAATAGCGCTCAAACAGGTCTTCGTCGGACAGCGGCTTGGTATCTTTCTTGGAGGAACGGAAACCACCGGAGGGAGGATCCTGATCCTTCGGAATCTTAACCTTGGCAACCAGAGGGCCAAAGACCGAGACAAGGGACTCCAGGGTCGCGATGACGGTAGGAATATAGGCGATCAGGCAGGGGATAAAGAAAATCAGAAAGAATCCACAGCCGAGATGTGCACCGCGTCTTGCCATATAGGCGAAGAAACGGGAAATGCCCGAAACCGCAAGACCCGGCATCAGCACGGTGAAAATGTTTTCGGCGATTGTGCCGACCATGGTAGAGGAATTGTTGTCGCCCACAGCGATGAGCGCGACGACCCAGGAAAGAAGGAACACCGCGGCGGATACGGGGCTGATGCGGAAGCGCTGAACGCGAGGCGAAAGGGAGGAGCCAAAGCCATAGGCACGCAGACCCGACAGCGCGAGCATCTGGGAAAACGTTGCCGTGATATTGACAAGCACGACCAGCGTACCGGGCAGGGTGTTGATCATACCGTTGACAATATTCTGAACCGCGGCCTCTTTGCCCTGCAAGGGGTAGGTGACGGAGGTGCCGTATTCAAATTTTACGTTGACCAGCGTATCTACGATATAAGCGCGAAAACTGTCGAGCTGCTCCATGAGCACGGCGGGGGAAAGTGTGCCCAGCGCGTGGTAGATAAACCACAGCGCGATGGCGGCAATGGAGATACCCAACGTCAGGGAGGTCGCGCAGATCACTCCCACACGGGTCATGCCGTTCTCTTTCCCTGCGGAAGAGCGTGTGCCCAAAGCCAGCACGAGTGCGGCAGGGAAGGGGACACAGGCGATGAGGGCGATGTCGATGCGCCCTGTCAGCACCAACGCGGCGGCGAATGCGGTCAGCGGAATCAGCCCAAAAAGGCTACCCTGCAGCTTATCCGCTACGGCCAGAAGGATGCTGCCTTCGCCAATGACGAAGACAAGCGAAAAGATGAGGGCGGTGGGCAGCAACGAGCCGAACAGATAATAGGTTGTGACTGCGCAGAAGATCATCAAAGGCAACAGCCCGCGTGAAACCTTGCCCACGGTCGCAACCGAGAGCCGTGAGGTACAGCTGATATAAATGCCCAGAAGGATCAGATAGACGAGCGAGATGCCGTCCGATAAAACGGGCGGAACGGGAGACGTGCCGAGCAGTACCGTGATCCCCCAGGGAAGCACCAGGGCAGAAACACCCAGCAAAATATATAGAAGGATTCCGATGATACCGGGGATACCGCGACGGGGAATAGGGGTGATCGGCATCGGAGGTGTCTCGGTTTTTGGGGTCGTTTGGTTCATAACCGTGACCTCCTTTCAATAGACATACTCATAGATTATAATAGTATACCATATTTTTTTTGTTTTGTAAACAACTTCTTGGCGGATTTTTTGAAAAAAGCGTGTGAAACATATGAAATTTATGGAAATATTTCGTGTGCATTCGCCTTCTGACGCGCGCTTTTGGAAAAATTTTTGTGAAAAATGAAAAAAAGCCCAAAAACCTCTTGACAAATCTTGATTTCTATGCTAAAATACTAAACTGCATTATAATCGCTTGCAGTATGGCAACCTATGCACCGAACGACGGTTTTGCTGCCTGTAAGCATCGATCTTTTGTGCAAAATGACGATTGCGCAACACCGAGCAAGGATCCGCGTCAAGGCATTTGCGGTGCCCGAGGGCTCTCCGATCAGGCCCCCGAGATACGGAACCCGGTCAAGCGCAGCGTTGCGGAGCACAATTTTTTCCCCGCGTGCCCTCGCCGTGAGCGGCACACGTATTCCCCCATATATCCTCTACCGATAAAAGATTTTGAATGGAGTGATTTGATTCATGGTCAATCTGAAAGAGCAAAAACTCGGCGAAAACACGAGAATGTCTTTCTCCCGCACCCGCTTCAACCTCGATCTTCCCAACCTTGTGGAGATCCAGACCAAGTCTTACAAGTGGTTCCTCGAAGAGGGCCTGGGCGAGGTTCTGAGAGAGGTATCCCCCATTACCGACTTCTCCGGCAATCTCCTGATTGAGTTCGTGTCCTACAATCTGGACAGCAAGCCCAAGTACCCCGTGGAAGAGTGCAAGGAGCGTGACGTCAACTACGCTGCCCCCCTGCGTGTCAACGTGCGTCTGACCAACAAGCAGACGGGCGAGGTCAAGCAGACCGACATTTTCATGGGTGAATTCCCCCTCATGACCGAAACCGGTACGTTTGTCATCAACGGTGCCGAGCGTGTCATCGTTTCCCAGATCATCCGTTCCCCCGGTATGTATTATTCCTCGGAGATCGATAAGACGGGTAACCCCACCTACGCCGCACAGGTCATCCCCTACCGCGGTGCATGGCTGGAATACGAGGTGGATACCAACGGCGTGATCTACGTCCGTATCGACAAGACCCGTAAGGTGCCCATCACCATGTTCATCCGCGCTCTGGAGACAGAGCTGGAGAACCCCGAGGCCGTGTATGCACTCTTCGGCAACGAGCAGAGACTGGTGAATACCTTTGAGCGCGACGATTGCGAAAAGCTGGCTGCCGCTTCCAATGCCGCAGGCATTCCCGCAACCGCACACACCGAGGCGCTCAAGGAGATCTACAAAAAGCTCCGCCCCGGCGAGATCGCTACCGTGGAGTCTGCCGAGACCCTCATCAACAACTATTTCTTTGATCCCAAGCGCTACGACATTGCTCCCGTCGGCCGTTATAAGTTCGACCACAAGGTAGCGATCCACAGCCGTATCCGCCATCACGTGCTGGCCGTTGATGCCGTTTCTCCCTTGACGGGTGAGGTGGTCTGTGAGGCGGGCACCTACATCACTCCCGAGCTGGCTCTGCAGATCGAGCGTGCTGCAGTCAACGAGGTGATGATCCAACTGGAAAACGGTGACGTTATCAAGGTCATCTCCAACAACACCCTGGAGCCTGAGTACATCATCGGCTTCAACCTGGAGGACTGCGGTATCAAGGAGCGCGTGCGTATTGCTGTCATGCAGGAGATCGCTGAGGCTTGCGCAGGCGACGTGGATGCCATCAAGGCCATGGTCAAGGAAAGAATTGCCGAGCTGTGCCCCAAGCACATCACCAAGGACGATATCTTCGCTTCCATCAGCTACCTTTTGAACCTGACCCACGGTGTCGGCTCTCTGGATGATATCGACCACCTCGGCAACCGCCGTATCCGTTCCGTCGGCGAGCAGCTCCAGAACCAGCTCCGTATCGGCTTTGTCCGTATGGAAAAGATCATCAAGGAGCGTATGACCACCCAGGATAACGATAAGCTGACCCCTCAGGCGCTCATCAATATCCGCCCTGTGGCTACCGTCATCCGCGAGTTCTTCGGCTCCTCTCAGCTCTCTCAGTTCGCTGACCAGAATAACCCCCTGGCCGAGTTGACCCACCGCCGCCGTCTGTCCGCTCTGGGTCCCGGCGGTCTGTCCCGTGACCGTGCCTCCTTCGACGTCCGTGACGTACACTACACCCACTACGGCCGTATGTGTCCCATCGAGACCCCTGAAGGTCCTAACATCGGTCTGATCTCCTATCTGACTACCTACGCCCGCATCAGCGAGTACGGCTTCATCGAAGCGCCTTACCGTAAGGTCGTGCACGAGACTCTGCCCGACGGTACCGTGGAGCACAAGGTCACCGACGAGGTCGTTTACATGACCGCTGACGTGGAGGATAAGTATATCGTTGCACAGGCCAACGAGCCTCTGGACGAAGAAGGTCACTTCATCAATAAGCGCGTCACCGCCCGCGAGAGAACCGAGATCTCCGCGATGGACGTGTCCCGCATTGATTTCATGGACGTATCTCCTAAGATGGTGGTATCTGTTGCAACCGCTATGATCCCCTTCCTGGAGAACGACGATAACTCCCGTGCACTGATGGGCGCAAACATGCAGAAGCAGGCTGTGCCGCTGATGGTCACGGATTCTCCCATTGTCGGTACCGGTATGGAGTACAAGGCCGCCGTGGACTCTGGCGTTGTCGTGGTCGCCAAGAGCGACGGCTACGTCGATCACGTGGAGGCCGACAAGATCGTGCTCATGACCGACAACTATACCAAGGAAGTATACCCCTTGCGCAAGTTCAAGAGAACCAACCAGGGTACCTGCTTCAACCAGAGACCCATCGTTCGCAAGGGTCAGCAGATCAAGGCCGGACAGGTCATTGCCGACGGCCCCGCAACCTCCCGCGGCGAAGTCGCTCTGGGTAAGAACGCCCTCATCGGCTTCATGACTTGGGAAGGTTATAACTACGAGGACGCCGTTCTTCTGAATGAGCGTCTGGTCAGAGAAGATGTTTACACTTCTCTGCATATTGAAGAGTATTCTCACGAAGCCCGCGACACCAAGCTGGGCCCGGAAGAGATCACGCATGAGGTTCCCAACGCAGGTGCGGATGCCCTGAAGGATCTGAACCCCGACGGTATCGTCAAGAAGGGTACCGAGGTCAGAGCCGGTGACATTCTGGTCGGTAAGATCACCCCCAAGGGTGAGACCGAGCTGACCGCAGAGGAAAGACTGCTTCGCGCCATCTTCGGTGAGAAGGCAAGAGAAGTGAGAGACACCTCGCTCCGTCTGCCCCACGGTGAATCCGGTGTGGTCGTGGACGTTCGTGTATTCTCCCGCGAGAACGGCGACGAGCTGCCCGCCAGCGTCAACAAGGTGGTCAAGGTCTATATCGCACAGAAGAGAAAGATCTCTGTGGGCGATAAGATGGCAGGCCGCCACGGTAATAAGGGTGTCGTTTCCCGCATTCTGCCTCCCGAGGATATGCCCTTCCTGCCCGACGGTACACCTCTGGATATCGTCCTGAACCCCCTGGGCGTGCCTTCCCGTATGAACATCGGTCAGGTGCTGGAGGTTCACCTCGGTATCGCATCCCGTAAGCTGGGCTGGAAGATCATGACCCCCGTGTTCGACGGCGCCAACGAGAAGGACATCTCCGAATGCCTCCGTGTGGCAGGCTACAGCCGTAACCTGTTCGCCGGCGAGAATCCCGAGGGCAAGGAGCTCTTCGAGCTCATCCATGATGCTGAGGGCAAGGAAGACTACCGTCTCCTGACACCCGAGGAGAGATCCAACCCCGAATATATCGAATCCCTGCGCGTGGCTGACAAGCTCCGCCTCTTCGACGGTAAGACCGTCCTTTACGACGGCCGTACCGGTGAGCCCTTCGACAACCCCGTTACCGTGGGTATCATGTACTACCTCAAGCTTCACCATCTGGTTGACGATAAGATCCACGCCCGTTCCAACGGTCCGTACTCTCTCGTTACCCAGCAGCCTCTGGGCGGTAAGGCTCAGTTCGGCGGTCAGCGTTTCGGTGAGATGGAGGTTTGGGCTCTGGAGGCATACGGTGCCGCTTACACCCTGCAGGAAATCCTCACTGTCAAGTCCGACGATATCAACGGCCGCCGCAAGGCATACGAAGCCATCATCAAGGGTCAGAATATTCCCACGCCCGGTGTGCCCGAGTCCTTCAAGGTCCTTGTCAAGGAGCTGCAGGCATTGGCATTGGATGTGCGCGTCCTGAACTCCAAGGGCGAAGAGATCGAGCTGTCTACCCTCTGCAACGAGGACGAGGCTCCCTATCGCCGCAAGATGCCTCGTAGCTTTATGGATGAGTCTGAGCAGGAGGCCATTGACTCCGCTCTGGGTCAGAGCATGGAAACCGATGAGCTTGGCGACTCCTACCTCGTCGAGCACAACGAGCTTTACGATGCTGACGTTGTCAACGATCCCGCAGATGATGATTATGAGGAAGAGACCGTGTTTGACGGCTTCTCCGACAGCTTCGGCGACTACGGCGACGAAGACTGATCCTCCTTTGGATTTCCCTTTCCCGAACGATCCTTAATTTTATATATAGATGAATGGAGAAGAAACTGTGGAACGTAACGAAATTTCTTCCATCAAAATTGGTCTCGCGTCTCCTGAAATGATCAGAAATTGGTCTTACGGCGAGGTCATCAAGCCCGAGACCATCAACTACCGTACCTTGAAAGCCGAGGTCGGCGGCCTGTTCTGCGAGCGTATCTTTGGCCCTACCAAGGACGGCGCTTGTATGTGCGGAAAGTATAAAAATTCCCACAGCAAAGAGAAGATCATTTGCGAGCGCTGCCATGTAGAGGTCACAAGTAAGAAGGTGCGCCGTGAGCGTATGGGTCACATTGAGTTGGCCTCCCCTGTATCTCACATCTGGTATTTCAAGGCCATTCCCTCCAGAATGGCACTGGTTCTGGATATTTCCCCCAAGCAGCTCGAGCAGGTATTGTATTTCGCTGAATGCGTCGTTCTGGATGCCGGCGTTTGCCCCACCCTGCACAAGGGTCAGGTGCTCAATGAGTCCGACCTCAGAGAATACCGCAAGAGCTACGGCGACGGCTTCCGCGTCGGCATGGGTGCTGAGGCCATCAAGGAGCTGCTCGCAGGCATCGACGTGCAGGCCGAGTCCGACAAGCTCAAGGATGAGCTGGCACGTGCCACCGGTCAGAAGAAGACCCGTATCATCAAGCGTCTGGAGGTCATCGAGGCCTTCCGCACCTCCGGCAACAAGCTGGAATGGATGGTGCTGGAGGTTCTGCCCGTCATTCCTCCCGATATCCGCTCTATGGTGCAGCTGGACGGCGGTCGTTTCGCCTCCTCTGACCTCAACGAGCTCTACCGCCGCGTCATCAGCCGCAACAACCGTCTCCGCAAGCTCATCGAGATCGGTACCCCCGAGATCGTTGTACGCAACGAGAAGAGAATGCTCCAGGAGGCTGTAGACGCCCTCATTGATAACGGCCGCCGCGGCAAGCCCGTCACCGGCCCCTCCAACCGTCCCCTCAAGTCTCTGTCCGAAATGCTCCGCGGTAAGCAGGGTCGTTTCCGTCAGAACCTCTTGGGTAAGCGTGTTGACTATTCCGGCCGTTCGGTTATCGTCGTCGGCCCTTCCCTGAAGATCTATCAGTGCGGTCTGCCTAAGGAAATGGCGCTCGAGCTCTTCAAGCCCTTCGTGGTCAAGAGACTGGTGGAAATGGGCAAGGCAACCAACGTCAGAGAGGCACAGAAGAAGATCGAGCGCGCCAACACCGAGGTTTGGGACGCACTCGAAAACGTTATCAAGGAGCATCCCGTGCTCCTGAACCGCGCACCTACCCTGCACCGTCTGTCCATTCAGGCGTTCGAGCCTGTGCTGGTGGAAGGTCGCGCCATCAAGCTCCACCCGCTGGTATGTACCGCATTCAACGCCGACTTCGACGGTGACCAGATGCCTGTACACGTGCCGCTGTCGGTGGAAGCGCAGGCCGAGGCTCGCTTCCTCATGCTTTCTGCCAACAACCTGCTCAAGCCCATGGACGGTAAGGCTGTGACCATTCCTACCCAGGATATGATCCTCGGTTCTTACTACCTGACCATGCTCAAGCCCGGTGAGCCCGGCGAGGGTCGTGTATTCCGCGACTTCGACGAGGCTATGATGGCTTATGCCAACGGCCAGCTCGGTCTGCACGCGATGATCACCGTTCGTGCGACCCACGAGGAGACCGCTGTCGATGCCGACGGCAACGAGACGACCAAGACCGTCTACCACCGTCTGCACACCACCCTCGGCCGCATGATCTTCAACCAGCCCCTGCCTCAGGATCTCGGATTCGTTGATCGCGTGAACGGGGAAGATCTTTATAAGCTGGAAGTTGACTTCGTGGTCAAGAAGAAGGAGCTCGGTCAGATCATCGACCGTTGCATCAAGGCACACGGCACGGCCGTTTGCGCCAATATGCTGGACGAGATCAAGGCCATGGGTTACAAGTACTCCACCCGCGCTTCCTTCTCCATCTCGGTTTACGATATGACCATTCCCGACACCAAGCAGCAGCATCTCGACGATGCGCACAAGCAGGTGGATCAGATCATGAAGCACTATATGCGCGGTGAGCTTTCCGAAGAGGAAAGATACCAGAGCGTGGTGCAGATCTGGGAAGCTACCACCGGCCGTGTCACCAAGGCATTGGAGACCAGCTTCGGTACCTACAATCCTATCAAGATCATGGCGGATTCCGGTGCCCGTGGTTCTATGACACAGATGAGACAGCTCGCAGGTATGCGTGGTCTGATGTTCTCCGCAACCGGTAAGACCATGGAGCTGCCTATTACCTCTAACTTCCGTGAAGGTCTGAACATTACCGAGTACTTCATGGGTGCGCGTTCCTCCCGTAAGTCTCTGTCGGATACCGCTCTGCGTACCGCAGACTCGGGTTATCTGACTCGCCGTCTGGTTGACGTTTCTCAGGAAGTCATCATCCGTGAGATCAAGTGCGATACCGATAAGGGCGCATGGGTCAGCGATATCATCGACGAGAAGGAAAAGAAGGCTCTGGAGCCCCTGGAGGACCGTATCATCGGCCGCTTTACCATGGGCGACGTGATCCATCCCGTGACCGGCGAGGTCATGATTCCCGACGATACCATGATCACCGACGAGATGGCCAAGGCCATCAAGGACGCAGGCATTACCTCTGTTTGCATCCGTACCGCCATCCAGTGCCACGCTCGCTACGGCCTGTGCGCACACTGCTACGGTGCTGACCTTGCCTCCGGTAAGCTCGTCAGCGTCGGTGAGGCTGTCGGTATCATTGCGGCACAGTCCATCGGTGAGCCCGGAACCCAGCTGACCATGAGAACCTTCCACTCGGGTGGTGTCGCAGGTTCCGATATTACCCAGGGTCTTCCCAGAGTTGAAGAGCTCTTTGAGGCTCGCGCTCCCAAGAAGGCCGCGATTATGACCGAAAAGGCCGGTACCGCATATCTCCAGAGAAACATCAACGAGCCCAATATCACCGACGTTGTCGTTCAGGACGAACACGGTGTCGAGCTTGCCAAGTACAGCATTCCTTACGGCATGAGAATCGCCATTACCGACGGCCAGTCGGTCGAGGTGGGTCAGGCACTCACCGAGGGCTCCAAGGCTCCTGCCGATATCATGAGAATCCAGGGTCTGGATGCCGTGTATGAGTATATCATCAAGGAAATCCAGAAGGTTTACCGTTCTCAGTCTTGTAACGTGAACGATAAGCACATCGAGATCATTGCCCGTCAGATGACCCGTAAGCTGCGCATCTCCGACAGCGGCTCTACCACGCTTCTCGAAGGCTCTGTGGTGGATATGTCCGAGCTGGAGGCAGCCAACAACGAGATCAAGGCGCGCAGAGAGGCTACGGCCGAGGATCCCACCGCTCCCAAGCTCTATGAGGCTGTGGGCGCACCCGTGCTGCTCGGTATCACCAAGGCATCCTTGCAGACCGAATCCTTCATGTCTGCCGCTTCTTTCCAGGAAACCACCAAGGTTCTGGCCGATGCTGCCATCCGCGGCAAGGTCGACTACCTCCGCGGCCTTAAGGAGAACGTCATCATCGGTAAGCTCATTCCCGCAGGTACGGGTATGTCCTGCTACAAGGAGATCACCGTGGAAGCCGCTACCGAGGGCGAAGAAGCCTCCGAAACGGCAGACAACGGTGAGGCCGCCGTTTGATGCATTGGGCGGAACACGCTGAACCGTCTTTTTCCATTGTCAAAATATGACAGCTTTGAAGCGCCTTTCCAAGGGAAGGGCGCTTCTTTGCGCCAAAAAGCACCGCGAAGTTCGGAAAAATCTTTCTCGGATAGGGGGTTTTTGTGGTTTTTATCGTGATTTTGACCAAACGGCACTTGCGTGAACCTTGCAAATTGTCCAAATCGTAGAATCTTTTTGAAAAGAATTTTTTTCTTGACAAACGGAAAAGCTTGTGGTATAATGTTTTTTGACCGCGTGTCGATATTTATACGTTTGGCACGGGGCTTTTGATGGGCAGTTCCGCCAGTCCCCACAAAGGATTTCGGCGACTGTATATAAACATTCAAATTCAGAAGAAGGAGGAACAAGGATTATGCCAACCTTTAACCAGCTGGTCAAACAGGGCCGCACCGAGCGTGTGTACAAGTCCAAGGCTCCCGTGCTCCAGAAGGGCTTCAACAGCCTGGAAGGTAAGCCCACCGACCAATCTTCTCCTCAGAAGAGAGGCGTTTGCACCAAGGTTTCCACCACCACCCCCAAGAAGCCTAACTCCGCTATGCGTAAGATCGCAAGAGTTAGACTGACCAACGGTCTGGAAGTTACCACCTACATCCCCGGTATCGGTCACAGCCTGCAGGAGCACTCTGTGGTTCTGATCCGTGGCGGTCGTGTGCGTGACCTCCCCGGTGTGCGTTACCACATCATCCGCGGCACCCTGGATGCTCAGGGCGTTGCAAACCGCAACCAGAGCCGTTCCAAGTACGGCGCAAAGCGTCCTAAGGCTGCTAAGAAGTAATTCAGCGTTTGCCTGACGCAAAAGACGACGCCCGTCACCGGCGCACGGTGGCTTTGTCGGAATCATCCGACGAAAGACGGTAGACGAAAAGCAGTTTGATTGTATCAGACCCACTCGCCTTCTTGTGAATTTCAATGTTTATATGCAGAAATCCCAAGGAGCCTGTTCGGGCAGTTGGACAGAAGAATGCTTTTGAGTACCTGTGATTTCATTTTTTATTCTAATGAAGGAGGGAAGATACAGTGCCTAGAAGAGGTTCTATATCTAAAAGAGATGTATTGCCGGATCCTTTGTATGGCTCCAAGCTTGTTACCAAGCTGGTCAACAACGTGATGTATGACGGCAAGAAGGGTGTGGCCCAGACCATCGTGTATGATGCATTCACCATCATCGAAGAAAAGCTCGGCCAGAATCCCCTTGAAGTGTTCCAGGCTGCACTTGATAATATCAAGCCCCAGCTGGAAGTTAAGGCTCGCCGCGTAGGTGGTTCTACCTACCAGGTGCCTATGGATGTCCGTGCAGACCGCCAGCAGACCCTGGCTCTGCGTTGGCTCATCACCTATTCCAGAAACCGTTCCGAGAGAACCATGGCTGAAAGACTGGCTGCCGAGATCATGGACGCCAAGAACAGCATGGGCGGCGCTTTCAAGAAGAAGGAAGAAACCCACCGTATGGCAGAAGCCAACAAGGCTTTCGCCCACTACAGATATTGATTTTCAGGGCTTCCTGAGAGTCAGTTGATTCAAAATCGAGGAGAAAATCAATGCCTAGACAATTTTCGCTTGATCGTACCCGTAATATCGGTATCATGGCGCACATCGATGCCGGTAAGACCACCACTACCGAGCGTATCCTTTTCTACACCGGTAAGACCCACAAGCTGGGCGAAACCCACGAGGGTGCCGCTACCATGGACTGGATGGAGCAGGAGCAGGAGAGAGGTATTACCATCACCTCCGCAGCTACTACCTGTTACTGGAACGATCACCGTATCAACATCATTGATACCCCCGGCCACGTGGACTTCACCGTTGAGGTAGAGCGTTCTCTGCGTGTGTTGGACGGCTCCGTTACCGTGCTTTGCGCAAAGGGTGGCGTTGAGCCCCAGTCTGAAACCGTTTGGCGTCAGGCTGATAAGTATAAGGTTCCCCGTATGGTGTACGTCAACAAGATGGACATCACCGGTGCCGACTTCTATCATGTTATTGACATGATGAAGACCAGACTTCACACCAACCCCGTCCCCCTGCAGCTCCCCATCGGTAAGGAGATGACCTTCCGCGGTATCATCGACCTTCTGAACATGGAAGCTGATGTCTACTACGACGACCTGGGTAAGGACGTTCGCATTGAGCCCATTCCTGAGGACATGGTGGAGCTGGCTAAGGAATACCGTGCCGCTATGGTCGAGGCTGTTGCCTCCACTGATGACGAGCTCATGGAGAAGTTCCTCTGTGATGAAGAGATCACCATTGACGAGCTGAAGGCTGCCATCCGTAAGGCAACCATTGCCAACGAGATCGTTCCCGTTGTCTGCGGCTCTTCCTACCGTAACAAGGGTGTTCAGAAGATGCTGGACGCTGTCGTTGACTATATGCCCGCTCCTACCGACATCCCTGCCATCAAGGGTATGCTTCCCGGTACCGAGGAAGAGGCTGAGCGCCACGCAAGCGATGACGAGCCCTTCTCCGCACTTGCATTCAAGATCATGACCGACCCCTTCGTGGGCAAGCTCTGCTACTTCAGAGTTTACTCCGGTACCGTCAACTCCGGCGATACCGTGTACAACTCCACCAAGGGCAAGCGCGAGCGTCTCGGCCGTATCCTGATGATGCACGCAAACGACAGAACCGATATCGATACCTGCTACTGCGGTGATATCGCTGCTGCCATCGGTGTGAAGAACACCACCACCGGTGACACCTTCTGTGACGAAAAGAACCCCATCATCCTGGAGTCCATGGAGTTCCCCGAACCCGTTATCAGCGTTGCTATCGAGCCCAAGACCCGCGCCGGTCAGGAGAAGATGGGTATCGCTCTGTCCAAGCTGGCAGAGGAAGACCCCACCTTCCGTACCTACACCGACGAGGAAACCGGCCAGACCATCATCGCAGGTATGGGTGAGCTTCACCTGGACGTTATCGTGTCCCGTCTGCTTCGTGAGTACAAGGTCGAGGCTAACATCGGTAAGCCCCAGGTATCCTACAAGGAAACCGTTCGCAAGGCTGCCAGCGTTGACTGCAAGTACAAGCGTCAGTCCGGTGGTTCCGGTCAGTACGGTCACGTTAAAATCACCCTTGAGCCCAACGAGCCCGGTAAGGGTTATGAGTTCATCAACGCAGTGGTTGGCGGCGAAGTTCCGAAGGAGTACATTCCTTCTGTTGACGCCGGTATCCAGGGCGCTATGCAGTCCGGTGTTCTCGCCGGCTACAACGTCGTTGACGTGAAGGTTACCCTCACCGGTGGTTCCTACCACGAGGTTGACTCTTCCGAAATGGCATTTAAGATCGCCGGCTCCATGGCATTTAAGGATGCTATGAAGAAGGCTGACCCTGTACTCACCGAGCCTATGGTCAAGGTTGTGACCATCGTGCCCGAGGATTACATGGGTGACGTCATCGGTGACTTCAACTCTCGCCGTGGTCAGATCCTGACCATGGAGGCTACCAACGGTGGCATCGAGGAGATCACCGCATACGTTCCTCTGTCCAATATGTTCGGTTACGCAACCGACCTTCGTTCCAAGACCCAGGGTCGCGGTCTCTACTCCATGGAGCCCAGCCACTTCTCCGAAGTGCCTAAGTCCATTCAGGAAGAGATCATCAAGGTTCGCGGTAAGAATCAGGCTTGATCTGAACCGCACCGTCCTCTCCGCCGCCATCCTATAAAAGCTGACGACGGAGATTCCCCGTTGGGGACCCCCGGCCGATCGAGGCCTTAAATCGTCACTCTAAAAAAAAATAAAATTTCTGGAGGAAATTACAATGGCAAAGGCTACATTTGAACGCAGCAAGCCCCACGTTAACATTGGTACCATCGGTCACGTTGACCACGGTAAGACCACTCTGACCGCAGCTATCACCAAGACTCTGTCCCTGAAGCAGGGTAACGTTGAGTTCTTGAGATACGATCAGATCGACAACGCTCCCGAAGAGAAGGCAAGAGGTATTACAATTAACACCCGTCACGTTGAGTACGAGACTGACAACCGTCACTACGCTCACGTGGACTGCCCC
>JAGASP010000040.1 GCA_017621695.1 Clostridia bacterium | reverse complement strand
CAAGTTTTTTCATCGATATGCATCTCGGTTTCTTCCGAGATGCTCGATATACCGCTCGGCATGACCTTCGCGGTTCGATATGCCGCAAGGCGGCTCGATATGCGCCTTGCGGCGCGAGCTTACTACATTAAACAACAATTTCCCATACCGAACCCCCATATCCAATCAAAAAGGAGACATCCATGCTCATTTTCCCCGCCATTGACCTGTACGACGGCAAAGCCGTCCGACTCTATAAAGGCGATTATGCTAACATGACGGTCTACAGCGATGACCCACTGTCGGTCGCCCGTGATTTTGAAGCCGCAGGAGCTACCTGGATCCACATGGTAGACCTGGAGGGTGCCCGCGACGGCACGACTCCCAATCTGCCCACTGTCACCAAAATTGCCAAAGAAACGAATCTCCGCGTGGAGATCGGCGGAGGCATCCGCTCCATGGATACCGTCAAGGCCTACATCGACGCAGGTGTCAGCCGTGTGATCCTCGGCACTGCCGCCGTCAAGGATCCCGATTTTCTCAGAGCCGCCCTGGCCGCTTACGGTGATAAGATCGCCGTGGGTGTAGACATCAAGGACGGTAAGGTGGCCATCAAGGGCTGGCTGGAGACCGCCGAGGACGACGCCATGACCTTCTGTGAAAAGATGCAGACACTGGGTGTTCGTACCGTTATATCCACCGATATTTCCAAGGACGGTGCCATGATGGGCGCCAACCACGAGCTTTACCGCGAAATGGCGCAAAGATTTGACCTGCAGATCGTGGCCTCGGGCGGCGTGTCCTCCATGGAGGATGTGACCCGTCTCCGTGCCCTCGATCTCTACGCCGCCATCATCGGTAAGGCCTACTATACGGGCGTCATCAATCTCAAAACCGCCATTGAGGAGGCAAAATAAATGATCACCAAAAGAATTATCCCCTGCCTCGACGTCCGTGACGGCCGCGTGGTCAAGGGTGTCAACTTTGAAGGGCTCAAGGACGTATCATCTCCCGTCGCCTTGGGACAGTATTACAGCGAACACGGTGCGGACGAGCTGGTGTTCTACGATATCACCGCCTCTCATGAGGGGCGCAAGCTCTTCACCGATATTCTCACCGAGGTGGCCTCTACCATCTTCATCCCCCTCACCGTGGGCGGTGGCATCAACACCCTGGATGACTTCGACCGTGTCCTCAAATGCGGTGCCGATAAGGTCAGCGTCAATTCGGGCGCCATCCGAAATCCCGCCCTCATCGGAGAGGCCGCGAAGCGCTACGGCGATCAATGCGTGGTACTGTCTGTGGACGTCAAGCGTGTGGACGGCGTGTTCCGCGTCTTCGCCAAGGGCGGCAGAGAGAACACGGGCATGGACGCCCTCAAATGGATCAAGTCCTGCGTGGATAACGGCGCGGGTGAGATCGTGGTCAACTCCATCGATACCGACGGTGTCAAGGGTGGCTTTGATCTGGAGATGCTGGAAGCCGTGTGCAATATCGTGTCCGTCCCCGTGATCGCTTCGGGCGGCGCGGGCTGTATCGACCACTTTACCACGCTGTTCAACACCCTCCCCGGTGTGGACGCAGGTCTCGCCGCCTCTATCTTCCACTTTGGAGAAGTTGCTATCCCCGACTTAAAAAATGAACTGAAAAAGCACGGTATTCCCGTGCGTCTGTGAGGTACCAATATGATCAACATGAACATTGACGAACTGAAATTTGACGACAAGGGTCTCATCCCCGCCATCGTGGTGGACGCCGTTACCAAGCGCGTGCTGACCCTGGCCTATATGAACCGCGAATCTTTGCAGATCTCCATGGAGAAGGGACTCACCTGCTTCTGGAGCCGCTCCCGCCAAGAGCTTTGGCTCAAGGGTGAGACCAGCGGTAATTACCAGCACATCGTGTCCATCACCGCCGATTGTGACAAGGACGCTCTGGTGGTCATGGTAGAGCCTGACGGCCCCGCCTGCCACAAGGGAACCACCTCCTGCTTTGAGTATCCCGTCTTTGAGAGCGACGAGCTGCAGGAATTCTCCTATGAAGGCCTCATGAAACTCCTCATCGGCCGTAAGGAGGAAAAGAAGGAGGGGTCCTATACCACGTACCTGTTTGAAAAGGGAACCGACAAGATCCTCAAGAAGGTGGGCGAGGAATGCACCGAGGTCATCATCGCTGCCAAGGCTGACGATAAACGCGAGACGGTCTACGAGATCGCAGATCTCTGCTATCACGTGATGGTGCTGATGATCCAGATGGGCATCTCCCTGGAGGATATCCACCGCGAGCTAGCCTCCCGTCACGTCATTGATAAAAAGGTCAAGCAAGAAAAAATGACCTGATATTTCTTCCATATACGTTACTCTTGTTCTTTTGAACGCATATAAGTGTTTTCTTTTCGGTATTTTTGATGAAAAAATGCAAAAATGATTGACAAATATAGCAACTTGTGCTACAATATATCTGTGTATTAAGATTTTGAAAGCCATTTGAAGAAAAACGGATCTGACTTTGAAAATTTTATGAATTTTTAGTGCTGAAGCAATCAGCGGAAAGGAAAGCAGATGTTGTTCAAGAAAAAGAAAAACGGTCCTGTTGATCTGAAATTGGATGAAACCCAATTCGCCAAAATGTTGGATGTAAAGGCCATGGATGTCGGAAAAAAGTATTGTGTGATCTCTCAGGCAGATCATTACAATCTCTTGTATCGTGACGGCCGATTCTTGGGTATGCCTTGCCCTTACGGGGGAGCAATTTATCCCTTTTCGCTGGATCCCACAAAGCCCGGAAAAAATTCTGAAAAGAAGAAATTCAATGCGGCAAAGATCGTGTGCCTTTCCAATGCGTATAACCTGAAAGTCAGATGGGGAACCAAGGACAGACGTATTCTGGTCGACCCTGTAACGCACAAGAACTATCTGTACGGTGCCAACGGCGTGTTTTACATCAAGATCGAAGAGAAGGATGCCGCCCGCGCCGCTGATAAATTTTACAGAAAGGTTTTGAGCCAGAATTCCGGAGATGCATATACCAACGAAGCCCTCCGCGATTACCTCAGCGACATTTTCGTCCCCCAGATCGGCTCTGCGATTCAAAAGTACATCAATGACAACAACATTTCTCTGACCAGCTTCATCGGCATGAATGACCTACAGCTGAGAGAAGTCAGCCGTGCTCTGTGCAAGGAAGTGGTCAACGTCTTTGATGAATACGGCTTGGTCATTGTTGAGGTTGCAAGCTGCGAAAGCATCCTCGGCAAGATGGTCGTTGAGCCTGTAGAAGCGTAAGCGCAGAAGCTTGAAAGGAGACTATCATGTTTTTTTCTAAGAATAAACGTATGAAGAAGGTTTCTCATAACAACGAGTTCATGAAGAACTGCGCTGTCAAAGTTCAGGGCTTGATCGAGCTTTACGGGGAAGAGAACGAGACTGTTGCCAAGGCATTGAATCAGCTTGCTGAGGATCTGACCTTCACGGTTCCGACTTCTGATCCCAAAGCCAAAGCAAAGGAAAAGAATATCGAAAAGGGATATGAACAGTTGGCCGCACTTTTGAAGCAGTCTGATTGGTCTGAGGCAGAAGCTATCGCGATCATTAAGGATATGCGCCTGAACCTGACCGAGATGAATGCCATGCGCGATTGATCTTTTCATGTACTACGCGGGGAACTCTGCATACCGATTGGAGTTCCCCGTAATTTCTATCAATATGATTGAAAACAGCAGAGGTAAATATGGATAGCCAACTTCTTGTAAAATGTCCGCAATGTGCGGCACAAATGAAGCAAACGGGAACTGTACAAGGGTCGATCTGTTATCACTGTGAGTTTTGCGGAGCTGCAAAGATGATCAAGCAGGGTGAAGATGAAGCCAATGCGGTGTATTTTTTGAAACGGTCAGAGCTTCTCAGCCGAGTAAGAAAGGGTATTTTGAATTGGCAGGGAACCAACTGGGATCTATTGTATGGTGATGTAGCGGATTTCCTGGGTAGCTATGAGGAAGCCCGTGAGGATGCTTATTTCAAAATGGCCACCGTCGCCTGTCTTACCGAGGGCTATAATACTTTGAATAAGGAAAAATACAAGCGTTGCAAGGCGATTTTCAAGGTAACTGAAAAATGCTACAAGCTGGAAATGCGCGCTTTAAAAGAGGCGCATAAAGAAGTTGAAGAAAAGCGCTTGTCCGAGTATGAAGAATTCCGTAATATGTATCTCCAGTGCAGAAGCGAATATCGAAACACCAAAATCTACTGGAAGGTCATTCAGTTTGTTTTCAGACGTGCACTTGTCAGGTTCTGATTGTTTTACATAAGCAAGTACCCGCTTTCTGTGGTCACATCACAGAAAGCGGGCTTTTTACGTATATTTTTCACGCTTATGTATGGCTTTGCATACCCTCATGAAAAAGGAGGGATGCCATGAAGACTCCATCTATGCTGTCCTTGTATCAAAGATGCTTGGACGCAGAATATACCCACACCGCAAGCGGCGGGGATTATGCCTTACAATCCGAGCCTCCGTTTCTGTATCTCTTGTTTGAGTGGAGCGACGGACGGGAGGATTGGCACAATAATCTGACTTTCTTTGCTCAAAAAGTGGATCCGCAGATGCCAAAGCATGAGGTGTGGTATGCCCACCGAGGCTTTTTGAAGGTCTGGCGTTCCATGGAAATCGCTGTGCTGGAGGGAATTGCACAACACATACAGCGTGGCCGAATTCAAAAGCTTTTTTGCGTTGGTTACTCCCACGGAGCGGCCTTGGCGCTTTTGGCAACCGAAGCCGTTGCAAGACGCTTTGGAGATATCCTGACGGTTGAAGGCTACGGATTTGGCTCTCCCCGTGTTGTCAGGGGAAAGCTTCCTCCTGATGTCAAGGAGCGGCTCTCGGTTTTTCATACGGTTCGTAATATCCCCGACCTTGTGACCCATCTGCCGCCCAAGGCTTGGGGGTATCGGCACGTCGGTCTGCAAGAGATCGGAGAAAAAGGGAAGTACGGCCCCATAGAGGCGCATACTTCCCAAGCATATATTCAGGTGTTGCGCGATACGCAAAGGTTTTCATTTGTAAACCCCGCAAGCGATTCCGGCATTGCGGCGGTGAATTTTCTCGATTCCGAGGCGACGATGCGTCATCCGAAAAGATGTTAGTCACATAAATTGTTGTTTGCCGCAGTGCGGCGGCCAATATCGCGTGACACTCTCCGAGGCGAGGGTGAATCACCCGACAAGATGTTGATCGCATAAATTGTTGTTTATGGGCTTATGACCAACTTAGCCGTAGGGGAGGCCCTAT
>JAGASP010000039.1 GCA_017621695.1 Clostridia bacterium | reverse complement strand
CTTAGCCGTAGGGGAGGCCCTATGTGGCCTCCCGTCAAAAAGATTGTTGATCCAAAAGGGTTTTGCCGATCTTGGGACGGCGGGCGACCACACAGGGTCGCCCCTACGGGTTTTCGTTAATCCTCCGCTAAACAACAATTTACACCCCTGCCAGTTTGTCCAACCGCTTGTTGCGGAAATACAGAACGATGTCGGCGGCTACCATGGAGAAATTGAGGAAATAGAAGAACAAAACGTACCACTTTTCCCCGATCTCCGCCATATAGACGGGGTTCATGAATTTTGCAGCAATACCCGCGATGTAGCCCACGTCGATGAGAACGAGAAACAGCAGGCTTTTTCCCTTCGCGGTTTTCGCGTGATAAGACTTGTAGACGTTAAACGGCCAGGATGCGCCAAAGCAAAGGATCATGATGATCTCGAGAATTTCGGACATGATATGCCTCCTATATGTCAATGTGCCGAGGATATTATAGCATAGTTGGGCGGTCATGTAAAGAGGGAATTACCCTTTCACATGACTCATGAAAGCGGAATTTTTGCGGTATTGCATGGGAGTCATGCCAAAGGCTCGGGTGAAGAATGAAATGAAGCGGCTACAGCTTGAAAAATTGTTGAATCGGCTCACTTCCTCAATGGTGTAATCGGTAGACAGGAGCATTTGTTGGGCGTGGTGGAGCCTCGTGGACAAAATATATTGATAGGGGGATTGGCCCGTGTATTTTTTGAAGAGCTTGGTAAAGTGATAAATACTGTAGTTTTCTCTTTCGGCGAGCTGCTCGACAGAGAGATTCCTTTGGTAGTTTTCGTGAATAAACGCAATGGTTTGCTCAATGGCGGTCGGAATCCTTTTTTCTTCACCCCATAATTGATAGCGTGCAACCGTATGAAGAAACGCACCCAAAAGCTCCGATATATGCAGATCGTTCGAAAGGGTATGCGTGCTCAAAAGGGGAATGAGCTGCCTGTAGAAGCCGTAGATCGGCTCGGGATTTTCGGGATGCAGGAAAAAAAGGCCGTCAGCACACACTTTGCGAAAAAATTCACGGCATCCGTAGCCCTTGAAATGGATCCACAAAAACTGCCAGGCCGAGGATCGGCTGCAGTAGAAATGCGGCTCCATACAATCGAAAATAACCAGATCTCCGGGGCTCAAGGTCTGCTCCCGCTTGCCGTAGCGCAAATATCCCTCGCCCGATTGGGTCAAGCACAGAAAAAAGGTATCGTAGCCACAGCGTTCGGTGAAATACCTCTCCCCTTGGGCGTTGATCCCCATGGATTCCACGTAATGAGGGAACAAGGTCTGTTTTACGTTCCCGACATAGCTGACAATGCGATCCTGAATACCGTCCGGTTGGTGTCGCAGATATTGCATGATGTCCTCCTATAACAAGAATCGTATATTATTCGCCACAAGGGCGCAAGAATAAGATACCATTGATTTCACGTTTGTGCTATAATTATAGCATAAAAAGACCTTTGGGTCAAGCGAAATACACAAAATATCCGACGGCTTTGGCCGTGGAAAGGGGATTTTATGAAACACTCGGATCTTAATCAAAAAAAGCGATTTCGTGTATACCTTGCGGTGCTTGCGAGCCTGCTTGCGGTGACAACGCTCCTCTGTGCCTGTTCGGAATCCAAAAATCCTGCTGTGACGGAGGAGTCCACGACGGTGCCCTCTGATGAAACCTCAAAAGAACCCTCTGAAAGCGAGACAAATGAAATGATGCCACGGGAAACCATCAAAGAACCTGAAACCACCCTTGAGACTGAGACGGTTTCGGACGCGTCCGAGGAGACAACGGCTACCGAGCCCGCAGAGCAGTCCTTTACATGGAGTAATCCCGTGAGCTATGACGACAGCGATAACGTGGAGCATCTGCGCGACCCTTTCATCCTCAAGGTAGGGGATGCCTGGTATATGACGGGCACGTTGCCGCCCTACGGTATGGAGGATGAACAAGCGAAGCGAACCAAGGGCGTGCCGCTTTATAAGTCGGACGATCTTTTGACGTGGAACTTTGTGGACTACATCATCGAAACCCCCCTTGAAGCGGAAAACAAATGGTACAGCGAGCGTTTCTGGGCGGCGGAGCTGTTCTGCCATAACGGGAAATATTACGTGACGGTCAATTGCTGCCGCCTTGACGGCAGTAACCACGGCTTCTTGTTTGCCGTGGCAGATGAGATCGAAGGTCCTTATACCATCATGAACCCCGACGAGCCCTTTATTCTGGGCAACGACGCGCATTTGTTTGCCGATGACGACGGTCAGGTATATCTCTTTGGCTCGGGCATCTCCATGGCCAAGCTGGATCTTGAAAACCTGCAGCTTCTTTCCACGCCCAAGACCATCCTTGCGCCGATCCCCGATTCGGATGCCTGGAACGCCCAGCGTCCCAACGTGGGCTTTGAGGGTCCTTATGTTCTGAAGCACGAAGGAAAGTACTATTGCTTCTATTCCACCTGGGCAAGAGGCTATGAGATCGGTGTGGCCGTGGCGGAGGACATCGACGGCCCGTGGGTGATGTATGAGGATCCCATGTACGGCGCCATGAGCCAAGAAAGATGTGACTATTACGGCGGCGTATATGAAGAAGGCTATTACCTGCACCAGGATAAATACCGCGAATGCGGACATAACTCCGTGTTCGATGGCCCCGACGGTGGGCTTTGGATCGCGGCACACGTCACGGGCGGCGGTGTTGTGAACGGCGTGGAGATGGTCATCGACAAGCTGACCTTTGACGAAGAACACGGCCTGATGGCGGTGGATCCCGTCACGGGCGAAACCATCTTGGGTCCCACCTACGGTCAGCAGACGGTGACCTATGATCCTGCGGCAAAAGAAGCCAAGGGCGTAAAAGCACTCAACGTGTGGGGTTATACCTCCGTGGGAGAGGCCTATGCCTTGCCCACACAGGTGGATATTCTGATGGATAACGGCTTCAGAAGAACCGCCGACGTCACTTGGGAGAGTGCCGTCAATACCGAAGCCGAGGGCTCGGTCACGGTCAAGGGTACGGCTTCGCTGAACGGTCAGACCTATCCCGTGGAAGCCTACGTGCAGGTGTCCGCATCCCTTTATGAGATCAACTGCGACTTTGAGGATCTGGACGTGGGCGCTACCGATCTGACAGGCACCTTTGGGGACGTCTGGTCTGTGCTCTTCTCACTTTGTACCGAGATCGGCCGCCCTTACGCCACGGTCACCGAGGAAAACGGCAATCGGTTCGTCCGAAATACCGCTTACTGGGTCGTGGGACTCAAGGACGGTGCCATTGAAGGCGATTACGAATTCTCGGTGAATTGGCGGCTTCTTTCGGGCGAGACCGTCGGCGGTCCCTCCGAGCGTTTGGGCGGCATCGCGCTCCGAAGCGCGGACAAGAAGCTGAACCATCACGACGAGGATCAGAACCGTGTGGTGGGCGGCAGCGGTATCATGATCATTCCCGATGAAAACGGAATCCGCGTGGCCATCAAAAAGTATGTGCCCGATGGCAGTAACTATCAGGTTACCAGCGAATCCGTCTATTTTGAGTTGCCCCTTGGCAACACCTTCCAGCGCTTTTCCGTGACCGATACGGGAGACCGGATGGAGATCTATGTAGGTGAAGCTCTGCTTTGCTCCCTGGAGCTGGGGAACGTGGGCACCTATCAAGGCTCATCCTACGAGTACGCCAAATCCGTCAAGCTGATGGATGCAGGTGGCACAACGCTCCTTGCGATAGAGGACGCGCTGGTGACCGTGGATCAGGCGATCCACCTGATCGCTCGCGGATGGACGTCCTTTGACGTAGATGATCTGTGCATTCGCCAACTTGCTTAACATATGAGATCCCCCTTGATGCGGTCAGTCAATGATCCCACCAAGGGGGATTTTGTGCTTCGAGAAGGGGTGAATGAGGATCTCCGAAAAGATTTACAACTTCGCGGTTATTGCAATCCAAAACAGTCCGTGGTATAATGTGGGTACAGAAGGGAGGAATGCACGTGTATCATCTGAATCAATTCTGTAATATCATCACAGCCCTCCGCAAGGAGCGTGGGTGGACGCAGACGAATTTGGCCGATAAGATCGGGATCGCGCCCCAGTCGGTGTCCAAATGGGAGTGCGGCGTGGGATACCCCGACGTCACCCTGTTTCCCGTCATTGCCGATCTCTTTGGCGTACCCATTGGCGTCCTGTTCGGGGAGGAGACAACATCTGCAAAGGAGAACAAAGCTATGAACGAACCTATCGCAAGCAACCCGCACGTCCCCGGGAAGACCTACTGCTATGAACCCCTGAACCACATTGATTTCAGTATCAACAACTGTTGTCGCATCCGCGTGATCGACGGCGCGCGGGAGCAAGCCCGTGTCATCGCGCGGGGTGACCCGACCTTCCTGGAATATTTCCTGATCGAGAAGGACGAGGATCGCCTTCGCATCACCGTAAAAAACCCCAGCGGATCGGCCTTCCATTGGACCCCCTACGACCGAGGCGGCTATGAGGAGGAAAACACCGTCACCGTGTATACGGGGGTGGAAGATTCCAACTGCTTTGCCCAAAACTATCTGGATCTGTCCATGTCCCAATGGAAGACCGAGGAAGGGTATGACGAGTGGGTGGTCTGTACTCTGGAGGAGGCGGAGAAACTGATCCCCGGGCTCCGTGAGGCGCGTAAGGATCCTATCGCCGTGTATGCCACCATGCATCCCATGAAGCTCGACCCCAAGGTGCCGGAGGAGATCAAGAAATCGGAAAAGAACTAAAAGAAAACCCCCGCCCGGCCTTGATGGTCGGGCGGGGTATCTTTCGTCTATGAACCGAGCCGCGCGATTACGGCCCTACTTCGATGATCTGCACTTCGGCTTGAGAGCTGTGGGCGGTGAGCTGCTCGGTCAGATACTCCTTGAAATTGCGGAGATGGTAGACCTCGGCCAGCAGCCCGATCTTGATGCGGAGCTTGCCCGCGTAGATCTCGTAGCCCTTCACCATCCCCGTTCGTTCGCCTACGGAGATCCGTACAAGGGTGATCCGGTCGTAACGGATGCGGCGGGTGACACCCAGGGTGGGACGGTGCAGAAGGCATTCGTCCCGCGCCTCCAATCGCCAACGCAGACCTCTCAGAAGCATATATCCCCCGAGCAATGTCAAGACTCCGAAAAAGGCAATGCCAAAGAAGCCGATGGAGTCACCCACATATATGCAAATACCGGCGAACGTCACAAAAAGCGGGGTTGACAACGCGCCCACAATAATGGAGGAGACGCGGTAGGTCATGATACGGGGATCCTTGCTTCGGATCTTGGCCTGCGGGATGGCGTATACCACAGCCCAAGCCATGGAAGCCACTATCACGACGGCCATGCAGATCAGAAAAATTACAATAGGTTCCATGGAATACTCCTTTGGCGGTATTTTTCGTATTTTTGTATCTTTAATCGAGTTTGGAATAGGATTTTGACCATTCCAGGGCATCCCGCGGTGAGATCCTTTGAGAATCGCCAAGGGACAGAAAGGCTCTGGGTAGGTTGTGAAACGCCGCCATACACCGCCACGCGCTATCCCCGTCCTTCCTCATGACCGCGGACAAGCCGTCGGAGAGGATCAGGTGCATACGAAACAGCAGATCATCATATTCGGGAGAAAGATCCGTGACCGCCTCGGCGTCCCTCAACGGCTCGGCCAGCTCGCTCACATCGCAGTGATGGGTATGCTCCAGCACCGAAAGAATGATCTCGGTCTGCTCATCCGATATTTGCCTCATGCCGAGACAGCCGGTGAGAAATTGCATCATGGAGATGGTTTCAAAGGCTTTTTCTCGCTTCTTTTTTCTTCTCAACCCCTGACGATCCATATTCTTCATGGTGAGGGATGATCGATAAAGAATGGATGCTAAAAGATTGGCTTTTGTCATGTTGGCTCCTTAATGGTGTTTCCATTCTTCTGCGTAAAACTTATCGAGTTTCCAGCGCAGGGGGTTTTCATATATGTATTTGTATATTTCATAATAATCGTCTTGATTTCGAATAATGTGGTCGAAGAAAGACCGTTGTAATAGTTTTTCGCCCGGTGTTCCTCGTAATTTGTTAATTTCTTTCGTTATTTGATATTTTAACCATCCCATTGCCGTATCCACCGTAGGGGAGGGGTCTCCCCTCCCGTCATCCTTCATCACAGATAACAACAAATGAATATGATTGGGCATAATAACATAACAATCTACGGATATTTCATGATATTTTTCGGGTAACTTTTGAATCCACAGGTTTGCGATTTCGCCGTAATGGGATAGTTTCGGGAGGGGAGACCCCTCCCCTACAATTGTGGAGAGGATGTTTTTTCTGTTTTGGGTACATATCGTTATAAAATATGCTCCCGTAGTACTGTAATCGAATCTCTTTAATCGGGGAGATTTCCTCTTCGGCAGCTGCTTCTCCATCCTTAAATTCTCGCAACCCCCGTCTCCCTTGCCGCCACCATCACCGCATCCGCCACCACTCGCGCCACCCGCTTGTCCAGCGCGGAGGGAATGATGTTGGTCTCGGAAAGCTCATCCTCGGGAATGAGCGACGCAAGCGCGTAGGAGGTGGCCACCTTCATCTCCTCGTTAATGCAGGAGGCGCGGCAGTCCAGAGCCCCTCGGAAGATACCGGGGAAGGCCAGGACGTTGTTGATCTGGTTGGGGAAGTCGGAGCGCCCCGTGCCAACCACCCGCGCGCCTGCGGCCAGGGCGAGATCGGGCATGATCTCGGGGGTGGGGTTGGCCATGGGGAAGACGATGGCATCCTGCGCCATGCTCGCCACCATCTCGGGGGTCACGATGCCCGGGGCCGAGACGCCGATGAACACGTCCGCCCCTGCCATGACGGATGCCAGATCTCCCGTCAGCCCGTCGGGGTTGGTGATCTGCGCCATATCCTCCTGGGCGGGGTTGTTCTCGGGCTTGCCCGCGTAGATGGCGCCGAAGCGATCCACCATGGTGAGATTTTTTACTCCCATATTGAGCAGATGCCGTCCGATGGAGATCCCCGCCGCCCCCGCACCGTTGATGACCACGCGGACTTTGCCGATCTCCTTGCCCACCACCTTGAGGGCGTTGATGAGCGCCGCCGCCACCACGATGGCGGTGCCGTGCTGGTCGTCGTGGAACACGGGAATGTCGCAGATCTCCTTAAGTCGGCGCTCGATCTCAAAGCAACGGGGCGCGGAGATGTCCTCTAAATTGATGCCCCCAAAACTCCCCGACAGGAGGTAGACCGTGCGGACGATCTCGTCAACGTCCTTGGAGCGGATGCAGAGAGGGAAGGCATCCACGTCGGCAAAGGCCTTGAACAGGGCGCACTTGCCCTCCATGACGGGCATCCCCGCCTCGGGGCCAATGTCCCCCAGACCCAAAACCGCCGTACCGTCGGTGACCACCGCCACCAGATTGGATCGGCGGGTGAGATCGTAGGATTTATTGATATCTTTCTGTATTTCAAGGCAGGGTGTAGCCACCCCGGGGGTGTAGGCCAGGGACAGATCCTCGCGGCTCTCGATGGGACAGCGGGTCACCACCTCGATCTTGCCTTGCCAGTCGTAGTGCTTCTGAAGAGATTTTTCGGAAATGCTCATGGGAACTCCTTTTTGATGTGTAAAATAGAACAGAGATAAATTGTTGTTTAGCGGCCTAAGGGGGTGCAGGGGCGTAGCCCCTGCACCTCCATGCGGTGGCCGGCAGTGCCGAGGGCGGCCGTGAGCGCCTCGGCGCGCGGCGAAAGCCGCAAGAAGGTTATACGAAAACAATATTCTCTTTATGAAATAAGGAAGTTTTGCTCCGCAAAACAATTTGTATTTTATTCAGGGCGCTCAAGGCCGCCCCCGAAACCGCCGGCCATTCTCATAGGTTCTGGGGGCTTCGCCCCCAGAACCCCCATCGGTCATCCGACACCCGAGAGGTGTGGGGTTTACCCCACTAAACAACAATTTACCTTGCTTTCTCAGTAGCGGTCGGACGTTTTTTGCTTCTGCTTTACCCCACCCTCACCGTATCGGGCTCCAGCGGATCATAATAAATGGTGTACATCTCTCCCACCGCGTGGTGGCCGCAGGACACAGAAAGCTCGGCGGTGTGCCGCACGCCCTCCACCTCGTATTCCACAATGGGGTAGAGATGGGAGTGCTTCCCCGACCGACGGCGCACCGTGTCGATGCAAAAGGCGGTGGTGCGCTCGGTGCAACGGAGCTTCAGATCTTGATTTTTAAAGTAACTGCCTAACAGCAGAAAGATCACCGTGGGGATGATAGCAAGCAGCAACACGGAGGAGGTGTTGGAGGCCTTGATCATGACCGCACCGACGGCACAGACACCGAACATAACGAATGCCAGCGCTGTACACACTTTCCCGACGATGGCACACTTGGCCGCTTTTTGTCTTGCGGCTGAATTGGGATCGTAACGGCTGTCGCGGTAGGGTGGAGGATCGCCCACGGGCTCGGCATCCTTCTCGACGGAGGCGGGGCTTGACACGGAGTCGCTGTTCTCGCTGTATACGGGCGGATCTTTCGGCGTTTCCTCTGTTATGTTACGTTCAATGGGATTGCCGAAGGGATCAAAGGTCACGCCGTCGGGGATCTCCTCTCCCACAGCCAGCCCCGAGTGGGGCAGATAAAAGACCCGATAGCGGCGCGTAGGGGACAGATGATTCACGCGAAGCAGGTGTGTTTCGTGGGTCAGCTCGTCCTCAAAGAGCAGATAGGATTCTCCTGTCCGTTCGCCTTCCACGCGGCGGGTGTTTTTCTTCACGGCACCCACCGTCTCGCAGGGGTCGTTTTCGCGGAGACGGCTGCCGTCCCGCACAAGCTGGATCAGGGGAATGGCGGCACGAAGGAAGATGAAGGCCGCGACGTAGGGTAAAAAGGAGGTAGCGTTCGTCCACGGCAAGCGTCCCAGGGTGACCACCGCGCCGAGCGCCAACAGCGGCAGAACCAAGCAGAGGAGCAATACGAAAAAAGCGTTCTTTCCTTTGCGGTAGAGGGCGCGCTCGATGGCGTAGTCCGCCACGGCCGCGATGGCGCCGACACCCGCGGCGATGCAGGCCATCAGGGGATCGGGGATCACCTCTCCCACCAGCATATAGCCCACGAATAAAAGGGATGCAAACATGGAAGAGAGGTTAAGCCAAAGATTTTTTTGGTAGGCCTTGCGGAGGGATTGGATTTGTTGGTCGTTATCAAACATGATGTATAAATCCTTTTAGTATAATACTTCCAAAATCAAAAAAAGGACGGAGAGAACACCCGAGATGAGGGTCATCCAAAGAGCGGTCGCGGGCTTTGAGTCCACGGCCACGCAGTTGTCCTCGGGGTCTTGGGGATTGTAGATCACCCACTCGTCATTGCCTTGGGCGGACGTGTGATAGGCCTTTTGACCGTGGGCACGGTAGGTCACGCCGTCTACCTCAAAGCGGATGACGGGGTATGCCTTCTTTGATACCCAACGCCTGCGGGTAAAGCCCTCAACCTTCCCAAGCAAGGACGTGTTGCAGCGTTTTTTTCTCTTGAATTCAAATATGCAGAAGCGGAGACACAAAACAAAGATGCCGAACATCCATGCCGTGAATCCACCGTACTTGCCCATACAGGCGAGGACGAGGGACAAGCACCACAGGAGCGCGGCCACGGCATAAAAGACGGTCTCCCAGCCCATGGGCTTTCGCAGATGGGAGCGGACGGGCAGAGCGTCGTGGGCATTGGCAGGGAACTCCGCCAGAATGTCCCAGTTGAGTGTGTTTTTCTTTTTCACGGCGTTTCTCCTTTTTAGCGCTGTTTATTCCCCTCGAACCACGGAAGGGTCAAGAGGATCGTAATAGATGACGTAGGTCTCGCCTACCGCGTCTTGGGTGCAGGTGCTTGCCAGCTCGGCGGTGCGCTTCTCGCCGTCTGCCTCGAATTCTACGATGGGATGGCGGGACGGTATTCGACCGGTGTTACGAAGCACCGTGTTGACGCAAACAGCGGTGGTTCGCTTGGTGCATCGAAGCTTCCGCTCCTGTTTTTGATAGTAAAAGCCCAGTGCCATGATACCGAGAAAGGGAAGAAAACAGAATATTGCCCATGGAGCACTGCTTTTGATGAGAAAACACGCTAACAGAAGGAGAACAAAGCCCACAATGGTCACGGCAAAGCATACTTTTGCTTTTGAGGCGTATTTCGCGGCTAATCGCTGATTGTGAGGGGTGTTCTTGAACTTTGTGGAGTCATTCGGCTCAAACATCGCTCACACCATCCTCTCGAAATCAAACACCCTGTCAAATTCCTCTGCGGTCAGATACCCCAGCCGCACGCAGGCTTCCTTTAACGTGATCCCCTCGGCGTGTGCCAGCTTCGCCACCTTGGCGGCGTTCTCGTAGCCGATGTGGGGGTTCAGGGCGGTGACGGTCATGAGGGAGCGATGAAGATTCTCGGCCATCTTCTCGCGGTTGGCGCGAAGCCCCGACAGACAGCGTTCATTGAAGGAATCCATAGCGTCGGTGAGCAGACGGACGGATTGCAGGAAATTGTGGATCAGGACGGGCATGAACACGTTGAGCTGGAAATTGCCCTGGGAGGCGGCCATGCCTACGGCCACGTCGTTGGCCATGACCTGCACCGCTACCATGGTGACGGCCTCGCATTGGGTGGGGTTCACCTTGCCCGGCATGATGGAGGAGCCCGGCTCGTTTTCGGGGATGAAGACCTCACCCAAGCCGCAGCGCGGGCCGCTCGCCAACCAGCGGATGTCGTTGGCGATCTTCATAAGATTGGCTGCCAATGCCTTCAGCGCGCCGTGGGCGAACACCAGCTCGTCCTTGGCGGTGAGGGCGTGGAACTTGTTGGGATCGGTGAAAAAGGTCTCCCCCGTCAGCCCCGACAGGATCCCCGCCACGGTCACGTCAAAGCCCTTGGGAGCGTTGATGCCCGTCCCCACGGCGGTACCGCCCAAAGCCAAAGAGCGCAGACTCTTCACCGCCGCCTCGATTTGGTTGCGGTTGACCGTCAGCATCCCCCGCCAGCCCGAGATCTCCTGGGAGAAGCGGATGGGGGTGGCGTCCTGCAAATGGGTGCGGCCGCTCTTGATGACGTCGGCATTCTCGGACTCCAACCGTTCCATGGTGTCCATGAGACGCCCCAAGGCGGGGATCAGCTCGCGGCGGATGGACAGCACCCCCGCCACGTGCATGGCGGTGGGGAAGGTGTCGTTGGAGGATTGGGACATATTCACGTGATCGTTGGGATGGCACAGCTTGGCCGCTTTTTCAATGTCCTCAGCGGAGTCCAGCCCCGCCGCGATCACGTTGGCGCGGTTGGCGATGACCTCGTTGATATTCATGTTGGTCTGCGTTCCGCTCCCCGTCTGCCATACGGCGAGAGGGAAGTGACTGTCCAGCTTGCCTTCGATCACCTCGTTGCAGGCGGCGGCGATGGCGGTGTAACGGGCGTCGGTCATGCGGTCGGGGCAGAGCTGTGCGTTGGCCTCTGCGGCGGCCTTTTTCAAGTAGCCGAAGGCGCGGATGATGGCCACGGGCATCTTTTCGGTGCCGATGGGGAAATTTTCAAGGCTCCGTTGGGTCTGCGCCCCCCAGTAGCGGTCGGACGGGACGAGAACGACGCCCATGGAGTCGTGTTCTTGGCGGTATTTCATGGTTAGTTCCTTTATGATTATTTTTTGAGGATCAGATTCGGGTATGCCAAAGAGATACAAGATATGCGCCGAGCAAGCTCGGCAGATACAAGATGCAAGATATGGAAGCGGAAGTCGCCTCAAGGCTTTTTTATATCTTGTATCTCGTATCTGTGTATCTTACCTTACCTGCCCATCCCCATCGATCAAATACTTATCCGTGGTCAGCGCCATCAGCCCCATAGGCCCGCGCGCGTGGAGCTTTTGCGTGGAAATGCCGATCTCGGCACCGAAGCCGAACTCGCCGCCGTCGGTAAATCTCGTGGAGGCGTTGACGTACACCGCCGCCGAGTCAATGAGGGCGCGGAATTTGTCGGCATGCTCGATGGAACGGGTCATGATGGCCTCGCTGTGACCCGTGGAGTAGGCGTTGATGTGGTCAATGGCCGTATCAACGCTGTCCACCACGCGGACGGCCAGGATGTAATCGTTGTATTCGGTCTCGTAGTCCTCCTCGGTGGCGGGGACAGCCTCGGGGAGAATGGCGCGGGTGGCCTCGTCGCCTCGGATCTCCACGCTCCAGGGCTTCATGGCCTCGGCCATCATGGGCAGATATTCGGCGGCCACGGACTCATGCACCAAGAGGGTCTCAATGGCGTTGCACACCGAGGGACGGGAGCATTTGGCGTTGACAGCCACCGTCACGGCCTTGGCAAGATCCGCCGTCTCGTCCACGTACAGATGGCAGTTGCCTGCCCCCGTCTCGATGACGGGCACCTTGGCGTTCTCCACCACGGCACGGATCAGACCCTTGCCGCCGCGAGGGATCAGCACGTCCACGAGGCCTCGCATATGCATGAGGGCGGTGGAGCCGGCGCGGTCGGTGGAGGTGATAAAGCCGATGAGATCAGGGGAGAAGCCCTTGGCTACCAAGGCTTTTCGCATGGACGCCACCAGAGCCGTGCCCGATTGGATGGCCTCCTTACCGCCGCGAAGCACCACGGCGTTGCCCGTCTTCAGACACAGAGCGGCGGCGTCTACCGTCACGTTGGGCCTGGCCTCGTAGATCATGGCGACACAGCCCATGGGGGCGCGCACCTTCTGGATCACCAAGCCGTTGGGACGGACAGTCCGCTCACCCGAGCCGATGGGGTCGGGGAGTGCCGCCACCTCGCGGAGTGCGTCGCAGATGCCCTTCATGCGTTTCTCGTCCAGCTTGAGACGATCCAGCATGGTCTTGGGTACGCCGTTTTCGGCGGCGTTTGCCAGGTCCCTCTCGTTGGCGGCCAGGATCTCGTCCAGATCGGCCATGAGCTGATCTGCCATGGCGCAGAGCAGGGCGTTCTTCTCAGCAGTGCCCGTGGAGCCGTAGGCGCGGGAGGCGGCCTTGGCGGCGCGGCAGATATCTTCAACTTGCAGGTAAATTTCGTTCTTTTCCATGGTTCTGGTTTCCTTTCTTATATTATACCTTGTATCTCGTATCTTGTATCTCGTATCTTGTATCTTGTATCTTGTATCTTTCCCCGTTACTCCGCCAGCATAACGTCGGTGATCTCACAAATATAAAACCTGTGATAATCCTTGGCGGCGTAATGCTGCAGCATCTCGGGGGCGATAAAGCAGTTCTCCTTCAGATCATCGGCGTACAGCTTGCGGCAAACCAGCACCAAACGCGCCTCGCCCACGTAGGGAACACCTTCCTCGGTCTTGGCGGGAGTCAGCCCCGTGGCGGCGAACTTGTCACCGTCTCTGCCCGACTTAGTGCCGCAGTATTTCAAAGCGGCGCGGTAGGTCTCCCCGTCAGGCAAAAAAGACAGAGACAGGGTGTCGGATTTCTCGGCAAATCCGTAGGTGTACCGCTGGGGACGGATGAAGGCGACGGCCACGGGCTTGTTCCAGAGAATGCCTGCACAGCCCCAGGATGCGGTCATGGTGTTGACGGCTCCCGTGTCGGGATCGGCGGCGGTGATCAGCATCCAGTCCTTGCCAATGGCGGAAAACAGATTGTCGGTGATGGCCTCGGGGATGATATGGGTAAAGCGGTTCATATAAGACCTCCGTGAAAGAAACATTTATTCATTATATCATATTATAGCACAACTGACGCTGATGTGCAACAGGGTAGGGGATATTTTTCGTTTTTCCGGGCGATTTTTGACGGCGGAAAATTTTTGAATTTTTTTCAAAAAACCTATTGACAAATCCCCAAGCCTGTGATATAATACACACCGTTGCGAGGAACGCTGCCAAAACAGCGAAGCAAAACAAAAAAGTTTTGAAAAAAACCTAAAAAAGTTTTGAAAAACCTCTTGACAAATAATATGAGTTGTGATATAATAAGCAAGTCGTCAAGGGAGCATAGCTCAGCTGGGAGAGCATCTGCCTTACAAGCAGAGGGTCACAGGTTCGAGCCCTGTTGTTCCCACCATTACGGCCCGGTAGTTCAGTTGGTTAGAACGCTAGCCTGTCACGCTAGAGGTCAGGGGTTCGAGTCCCCTTCGGGTCGCCACTCCTTTAAAAGGAGATCAGTCTTGGCTGTATGCCTCTGTAGCTCAGTTGGTAGAGCATGTGACTGAAAATCACAGTGTCGTTGGTTCGATTCCGACCGGAGGCACCATTTTGAAGGGGTCGGGTAATCATTCGGTCACTTCTATGCGGATTTAGCTCATTTGGTAGAGCGTCGCCTTGCCAAGGCGAAGGTGGCGGGTTCGAGCCCCGTAATCCGCTCCAGAACATTGCGGGTGCGAATATCATTCGCATCCGCATTTGTTAACTCATTGAATACGGCGCCATGGCCAAGCGGTAAGGCACGGGTCTGCAAAACCCTTATCCCCGGTCCGATTCCGGGTGGCGCCTCCAAAACAAAAGAGACACGCATCGCGTGTCTCTTTTGTTTTGGAGGCATTACTCACGAATCAGACCGGGCTCCGCAAGCGAAGCGCAGCGGAATCCGGTTCGCATACCCCGCCCAAAGATCGGGGTGCTTGCACACCAGGCGCAGGGCGTGGGTATATTCGCCGAAGGCGAAATACCGGGTGGCGCCTCGCGTGTCTCTTTTGTTTTGGAGGCATTACTCACGAATTAGACCGGGCTCCGCAAGCGAAGCGCAGCGGAATCCGGTTCGCATACCCCGCCCGAAGATCGGGGTGCTTGCACACCAGGCGCAGGGCGTGGGTATATTCGCCGAAGGCGAAATACCGGGAATTGTGTGCCAAATTTCTTGCAATCCGCCCCGAAGTGTGCTATAATATGAAAAATCAGAAAGGCGGTGGATTCGATGAATAAAATACATATTTCAAATATTGTTGAGATTACAAAAGACAAGATTTACTACCGCGACGATCGAGGAGATGTTGCTTTTATCGAATTAGAACCCTGTGCAAACAATTATGAAGCCACGCACCGGCATATAAATCAATCGGATTGTAGGGGACGTTGCGTTGGCAACCGCTTTTTTGGCGAATATGCATACTATGAGCTATACACGATAGGGCATGTGCAATTTTACATGACCTTAAAAACAAATATATTTCAGAAAATGATTTCAAAAATATTCGGTTGGAATTTTCATGCGAAGGATTTCCAAAAGTTTTATTCGATTCAAAAGCAATTTAATGAAAAAGGATGGACGACTTTGGATTTGACGTGACAAACAAGTGAAAACACGGCATCTTTTTCGCTAACCATCTAAAAGCAAAAGCGGTACGCATCGCGTACCGCTTTTGCTTTGGAGACACGACTCACGAATCAGATCGCGCTTCGTATTCCGCCGAGGGTGAAATGTAGAGAAACAAATGTCCTCAAAATATTCCTGCGCGGATATTGAAAAGCGCCTCCGGTTGTGCTATAATAGAAAAAAAGAAAAGGAGCCGAAACATGAAAAATCTGATTCCCTCCAAAGACAATTCCATCGAGCCCCGCGGCGCGATCGGAAAACAAAAGTGCGGCATCATCTTTTGGCAAAAAACAGGCCGGTTGAGACATTGTAACGATCTGGGCTTTCAATCGGTCATTACTTTGATCAACAAGGAATTTTCTCCAAGCAACATCCAAGCCTGTGGGAAATCCTGTTATATTCAATTTGATAATGATGAAAAAAAGACCATATATCTCTCCTTGAAATATGAAGCCGATGCCAAGCATAGTTTTATTTACGGCGAAGCACACACCGTGTACGTTGATTCCGGGTTTCACTTGTTTTCTCTGAAGATTGTCAGCTATATCGGCAAACAGCTTGGATGCAGGTTTTTCGTTGATGATGCTACGGATTATTTGGAGCACCGTTCTGTCGAAAAGCTTGACGAATATATTGCGAACTATGAGATCCCTGTTTTTGAGTCTCCCGATCTGCTCAGAAAAGCTGTCATTGAAAAGCAAGAAAGAAGCAAGATCAAACCGCAGGCTGATGCAAAATCTAAAAATAGCGAAAGCGCACCATAAAGCAAGGAAGGACAATTTCTATGAAGCTTCAATTTGACGTGACGGGCAAGCATCAGCCCGACCCCTTTATCTTTGAGGACGGAGGCAAGCTCTATTTGTACGTGACTGCCCCCAAAGGTGTTGAGGCATACTCTTCCGACGACCTGTTCGGGGTCTGGCATTACGAGGGCGCGGTTGCTTCCTTTGAGGGGCGGTATGATTACTGGGCGCCCTCGGTGTTTAAGCACAGTAACCGCTACTATATCTACGTTTCCTGCTCCACCGACGAGGAATTTCAGTATATGCATGCGGCGGTCTCAAGCTCGCTATTGGGTCCCTTTGAAAACGAGGTGTGCTTCTACAAACGCTTTTCCATTGATTCTCATGTGGTAAAGACGGATAGCGGCCTCTTTTTGTGGTACGCCGAGGACAATACTGCCTGCGACCGTGTGGGTACGCGGATCTACGTTGACAAGCTCATTGACCCTCTGACTCCCGCGAACACCCCCAAGGAGGTCATTCTTCCTACCATGGACGAGGAGATCTTCAAACGCAACCGCTTTGGAGACGGCAGGGATTGGCACACTGTGGAGGGCGCTTTCTGGTTCACAGAGGGAGACTGGCAGTACGTCATGTACAGCGCGGGCTGTTTTGACAACGACTCCTATCATATCGGCTACGCCGCCGCCCGCACGGACGAGCAGGATCTGACGCAGGTCGATTTTGTCAAGCACACGGCGAACGGTGCTTTTGATCCCGTTCTGGTCAAGAATGATTTTGAAGAGGGAACGGGACACCACAGTGTGATCAAGTACAAGGGTCAGTATTACGCCATCTACCACGGCCGCGACTCCCTCGAAGACGTGCGAGGGGAATTTGAGGAAGCGAGAACCGCGAGAGTGTGTAAGCTCCACGTCCGCGACGGCTTGATCACCGCAGAGCGGTACGAACACCGCGTATGACGCGTATGACGCGAAAGATCTCCTGAAAAGCGAATCCATGTGGGATGATCCATAAAAAGGGGGATATATGCTTGTCCCCCTTGACAAATCCCTTCCGATGTGCTATAATCACCCTCGGACAGTTCGAAACCATCCTGTCCTAAAACAAAACTATGGGCAATGAAAGGATCCGTGCGCCATAGGGCGCATTTTTTTATGCCCGCGGAGGGAATATGCCAAACGAAATTTTACTCATCGGCTCGGTGGCCATCATTTACGGTACGGTCCTGATCGCGTACCGCCTATTCGGAAAGATCGGTATGTATGCCATGACCGTGATCGCGACCATCCTTGCCAACGTGGAGGTTTTGCTCCTCGTGGAAGGCTTTGGGATGGAACAAACCTTGGGCAACGTCATGTTTGCATCGACCTATCTTACCACCGATATCCTCAGCGAAAATGAAGACAAAAAGAGTGCTGCCCGCGCTGTCTGGCTGGGCGTGTTCACCTCGGCTGTGATGCTGATCATGACGCAATACTGGATGCTGTATACACCTGCATCTGCAGACTGGGCAAGACCCCACATCTCTGCCATTTTCTCCACCACGCCGCGCCTTTTGCTCGGCAGCTTTTTGGGATACCTCGTTTCCCAACGCCTGGATGTGTGGCTGTACCACGCCATCTGGAAGCTGACTGAACGAAAAACGGGAGACAGAAAAGCATTCTTGTGGCTCAGAAACAACGCGGCGACCATGCTCGCTCAGCTTATCAATACCGTGCTCTTTACCACCGTCGCGTTTGCGGGGTGGTATGATCTCAAGACCTTGCTCAGCATCATGCTGTCCTCGTATGTGATTTATGTTTGCACAGCCTTGTTGGATACCCCTGTGGTATATCTGGCGCGGTGGATGAAGAAAAAAGGTATGATACCCGAGACGTAAGGAGGAAACGTGAAAAAAGTCATTGTGATCGGATGCCCCGGAAGTGGGAAGAGCACCTTTTCCAAAGCGCTTGCCGCCCAAACGGGAATTCCCTTGTATCATCTGGATATGCTTTTCTGGAAGCCCGACGGAACAACGGTGGAAAAAAGCGTTTTTCGCGCCAAACTGCGAGATATCCTTGCTCTTGATACGTGGATTATCGACGGCAATTACGCTTCTACCATGGAGGAACGAATGGCTGCTTGCGACACGGTGTTTTTTCTGGATCTTCCGACCGACGTGTGTCTGGCGGGGATCGCCGCACGAAAAGGGAAGCCCAGAACGGATCTTCCGTGGGTAGAAACCTCTGATACCGAGGATGCGGAGTTTCTTCGTTTCGTTCGTGAATACAGAGAGAACAGCAGACCCCGTGTTGTGGAGCTTTTAAACGCCTTGGATGGAAAAGAAATCATCTTTTTTCGAAGCCGTGAGGAGATCCTTGCTTATTTGAATCGTTTTTCCTGATTTTTGGGGTTCCTCTATTTTTAGGCAATAAAAATCGACAAAAAAGCATTAAAATTTATTAAGAATTCTTGACACGCACATGAACTTGTAGTATAATATTGAATATTATGGTTATTATTATAATAACTTACTCGCTGAGAATATAACGCAAGATTTTTTCTCGCTTTTGATGAAGAAACGCGCATTTACTACAGGACGGTTACATGAAGAAATTAGTCAAAAAGATCATCCATACGGTGCTTTCTTTCTTCAAATGGGTGTGGACGGAATGCAAGGACTGGCGGACGTTGGTTTTGCTGGGTATCATTTGCTTGATCCTGAGCTCTCCCATTTGGATTTTTGGCATCCTGTATTTTACATTCCACTGGGAATGGGCATTGGTTGCCGGTTTGGCGGTCTGGGGATTCTGGATGCTGCCCGGTGCGCCCTTTTTCGCCCTGTCGGTTTCTATCACGTTGGCCATCAAGAAAATTTTTCAGAAGGTCAAGAGGGGGAAAATCAAAGAGCTTTTGGAAGGGAACCGAGATCACGAGTCCCCGAGCGACGCCGCAGAAGATGCGGCTGTATCCGACAACGCTGCGGATCATGCTTCGGACGATTCCTCGGACGGACAATCTCCCGAATGATTTGTCCCACGCGGTGCCTTCGTGCCGTGCCCGAAAATTGCATATAAAGAATCAAGGCGGCTTTGCGAAGTGCGGAGCTGCCTTTTTTGTTGCCCTTGACAAATTTCCCGAATCGTGCTATAATACCGACGCAGGTCTGTCGGGCGGCCGCGCGGTATCACGCCGAAAGGTATTACCGCGAGGAAAGTCCGGGCATCACAGGGCATGGTAGCTGATAACGTCAGCCGCGGGTAACCGCCGGAAAAGGGCAACAGAAATAGACCGCCTTCGAAAGAAGGTAAGGATGGAAAGGCGAGGTAAGAGCTCACCCACTTCTACGGTAACGTAGATTTGCTGTAAACTCTACCTGATGCAACACCCTATTGTCAGTCTTAAGACTCGCTTGACCCGAGCGCGAAAGGACGAGGGGTGGCATGGGGCGAAAGCCACGGAGCTTTTCGGTGACGGAAAGCAAAGATAGATGGTCGCCGAACCCGAAAGGGGGAACAGAACCCGGCTTATAGGCAGAGCTGTATACGAAAAAGCAGGATCGCAAGCGCGGTTCTGCTTTTTCTTTTGAGGCGGTTGACAGCGGGGCGGGGGTATGGTATACTGGGGAGGTAAATTGTTGTTTAGCGGGCAGTGCCCGCAGCCAATATCGCGCGACGTCCTCCGCAACGGCGGTGTATCACCCGACAGAATGTTGGCCTTGTAAATTGTTGTTTAGCGGAGAATTAACGAAAACCCGTAGGGGCGACCCTATGTGGTCGCCCGTCGTCCCGACATCGACAAAACCCTTGTGGGTCAACAATCTTTTTGGCGGGAGGCCACACAGGGCCTCCCCTACGG
>JAGASP010000038.1 GCA_017621695.1 Clostridia bacterium | reverse complement strand
GAGCGAAGAGCAGGTCGCCGGTCTTCCCAAAGTGGAGGATCCTTTCGAATTATTAAGATTCCATGTCAGCGAAACACGGCGAAATCTTTTCGTTTTCATCCATGATGCCGACATGAATGTGATCCATCGCGCGTCCTTGGACGTGGCGGAGCCTGTACTCACCGACAAGCTGGCGGCGGGTGTCTATTACGTCTCCTTACACAGCGAATGGGAAAACGACAAAACCTATGGCGCGGACGAATTCGTTCTTGCGCTTTCTCTGTCCAAGGAAATTGACAGCTTGAAAATCGACATGGTATGGAAGGAAGAGAGCGAAGATACGTTGCCCTCGGGAAGTCAGGAATGGACTGAAGACTATGTTTTAATCCCCCACAAGCCCTCAGCAGGAATTAACGAGCGGTATTTTGGGATCGCCATGACTGCTACTGAACCGGGTAAGGATCTTGTGGGGACTGGAATGTATTGGTTGTACCGTTTGTACGGGGATGAGGAGGAATTGATTTTTAAGTACGATGCGGAGCTTGCTGTTTCCGAAGAACCTGCAGATCCTGATTCCTTCGCGGTCTACGAGACAGGTGTGTCCCTCACGCGGGTCAAGAGCGAGTTAGAGGCTAAGGGGGATGCTTTGACACCCGGGTGGTACCGTGTGAAATTCGCCCGAGCTACGTTGGATTTTGAGTTGACCGACGAAACCGGCAAGGTTCCCGAAGTGCATCCTTTTAAGGAGATGCCTTTGCCCATGCGCGTATATACCTCTCTCAGTACCGAGGATATGGATTTGATGGAGCAGTACGAGCAAGTATACACAAGCACCTACAAGGTCGAAAAGCTCTGGGCGTGTTTAACCAAGCTGACCGTGACCGAGGCAAATCCTTCCGAAAATATCAAAAGCGGCGACGGATTGTCGATCTTCGTTACCTATCCCGACGGCACTATGGAACGCATCTATTTTTGGGGTGAGAGTTTTGAATATTTCTATATCGACGATGGCCCGTGGTATCAGGCACCGCCCGAGGAGGTGGCGGCACTGATGGCCCAGATCAAGAACACCCGCAGCGACCCGACGTAACTCAAAAAGCAAAGCCTGCGCAGGACATTTTGTCAAGCGCAGGCTTTTTTATGGGTCACCTCTAAAAACTCTCTTGACGGAGAATCCGTGGTAACTTTTCCGTCATGTTTCACGCTTTCGCTTGCGAAAGCGATTTTCCCTTCGCGTAGCTCCACTACGCGTGCAAAAAATTGTATCATCTGACGAAAAACTTCCTCACGGCTCTCTCGCCAATAGAGTTTTTAGAGGTTCCCTATGGATTGAAGATACTCGGGCGGATATGGAATCCGCCCCTACGAAATCGGGAAAGCGTTTGGGCCTCTGATCTCCGTGTCAATCCCTTTTATTAAAAGTTCTTGAAGGGGGTCAAGGGGGAAACTTCTTTCAAGAAGTTTCCCCCTTGCGTACTCCCCGTACCTTAATGCAATCTCGTACCTTCGGGGACTCTCTCGTCCACGAAGATGACCTGACAGCCGCAGGCGTTGTTGGTGGCGGCGAGCAGCATACCGTTGGAGGTGACGCCCGTGATGCGGGTGGGGGTCAGGTTGGCAAGCACAATGATCTTCTTGCCGACCAGCTCGTCGATGGTGTAGTTGTGCTTGATGCTGGACACGATCACACGCTCGTCAATGCCGTCAAAGAGGGTCAGCTTGTAGCAGGAGTGGGACTTGCGGATCTCCTGTACCTTGACGATCTTGCAGACGCGGATGTCCAGCTTGGAGAAATCGTCCATGGTCACCATGTCGGTGGAAATGGGATCTACGGGATCGGGTTCGCCGTAAACCTTCTCCACAGGGGCGTTGGCGGCGGCTTCAGCGTCAGCCACAGCTTTATCTGCGGCGATCTCTTCCTCGGTCTGACCGTAGGAGAAGTCAAGCAGCTTTACGTAGCGGGCAGGATCAATGGCGTAGAGGAACAGATACAGACGGGGGCCGCGCTCCTTGTCTATGAGCAGCTTGTAGACCGTCTTGAAGAAGTTGCCCTGCAGACCCTTCAGCTCCTTTTCGGGCTTGTCCTCGCCAAAGACCTGCTTGGGGATGGCGTAGAGGGCGGTGTTCAGCTCGTCCAGGGTATAGCCGCCTGCGGCCAGATAGTCGTGGAGCAGAGCGATCTCTTTCTTTTCCTCGTCGGAAAGGGTGTTGAATACCTCGAAATTACGGGTCTCGCGCAGCTTGTTGACCTGGTCGGGGGCGCACTGCTCCAGCCAGTACTTGGCGCGGTCGAGACGACCCATGAACTGCTCGGCGGTGTAGGGCGTGCCGATCTTCTCAAACACGGTCTCCAGCATGGGCACGTTGAAGTCCACGATGGAGCCAAGCTGAACCAAGAGACCCATGGGCACGGTGCTGACCTCGTGACCCTTCACGTCGCAGTTATACATGATGGCGGCGTTATGCTCGTTGGATTTGCCCGCGCGGTACTCCTCGTACATCTTGTCGAACTCAAAATACTGGCGCAGGATGCCGTCGTCGAAGCAGAAATCAAAGGCCTTGGTGGGCTCGGTCTTGGAGTAGAGCCACAGAATGACCTCGGGCTCATAGAGCTTCAGCATGGTGTCGGGGGTGAGGTTCAGACCCGAGGAGCTGGACATCTTGCCCGCCAAACCCTTGATGCCGATGAACTCGTAGCCCTGGAACAGGGGAGGCTCGTAGCCGAAGATCTCTTTGGAGATGATCTTGGCGTTGGAGTAGGAGCCGGTGGGGGCGGCGTGATCCTTTCCGCCGGGCTCAAAGTCCACGCCCTCGTGTCTCCAGCGCATGGGCCAGTCGATCTTCCAGCCCAGCTTGCAGTTGAAGTTTTCGAGGAAATTGATGTGGCCGTGGTAGCCGCAACGGCAGGTGTAGTCGGCCTCGGTGCAGTCCTCGGAGATGTTTTCCAGAGTGGTGAAGTCGGTGCCGCACTCGGGACAGAACACGGAAACAGGGGAGTACTTGGCCTTCTCTGCGTCGTGCTCGGCGGCTCTTTCTTCCTCGGACTTGGTCATGTCCTTGGTCTTGAAGGAGTCCAGGATCTCAAAGATCTCGGCGCGCTTGCGGAGGGACTCGATGATGGCGTCGGTGTAGGCGCCCGAGCGGTACATATTGCCCTGATGGCGGTAGTCCATCTCGATGCCGAACTTCTTCATGGACTCGGTGAACTCGGCCTTGAAATGCTCGGCGTAGTTCTTGTGACAGCCCCAGGGATCGGGGATGTCCACGTAGGGCGTGCCGATATATTTGTCGTATGCGTCGCCCACCTTGGCCTGCACGTTGGCAGGGATCTTGCGGCAACGGTCAAAGTCGTCCCAAGAGAAGAGTAAGCGAGCCTTCTTGCCCTGCTTCTCGATGGCCTTGCAAACAAAGAGGGAGGTGGCGATGTCACGGAAGTTACCGATGTGCACCGAGCCCGAGGGGCTGATACCGGCGGCGCAGACGTATTCTTCCTTGTCGGGGTTGCGCGCGATGACGCGCTGTGCGATTTCTTCTGACCAATGCATGGTTGGTCTCCTTTCTTTTCTCTATATGTGGATTATTTTTAATGTATATCAGGTATGAGACGAAAAAGTGTCCATAGATATTTTATTATAGCATATTTTGCGAGGTTTGACAAGGGGTTTTAAAAAAATCTTGATGCGGAAAGGAAAAAACGATGCAGATTTCTGCCGGTTTTGACGTAAACGGAAGAGGTCTCCCCCTCCCGCAAAAAACAGCACCCACAAGCGTGAGTGCTGTTCAAGATGATATTCAATTCCGGGCGAGACTTAGTTCTTCGCCTTCTCCATCTCCAACTCCCACAGATCATCAATGTCCCTGTGGTTGTGGGGGAAGACGTAGACCCGAGTTTTTTCATAGACGTAAGGATTGCCGTTTTCGTCCAACATATTGCGATGCCATTTGATGACCGAGTAAGTCATGGAGCAGTATACCACGGTGCCGCCATCGTTCATGACGCCCGTGGAAAAGGGGAAGAACAAAAACAGCGCGACAAGAATCAGAATAATGATGGTTCTGAGGCGGATTTTTTTCATGGGGCAGCTCCTTTAAAAAGTAGGGGTGCTTATCACAGATTAATTGTCTCTTGCTTATCCTTCTTGTTTTTTGTTGGAAGTTTTTGAAGGGTCAAGGGAAACTTTTTTCAAAAAGTTTCCCTTGCGTACTCCTCGTACATTCAATCAGACCGTCACCTCGGCGTGCGCCTCTGCGCTGCGGTAGATGGCATCCAGCATCTTCTGGACGGTGAGCGCATCCTCCATGGGGGAGATGGGGGTCTTGCCGGTATTCAGGCACTCTGCGAAGTGACGAAGCTCCTCCACGAACAAATTGTTGGGCACGACCTCGGGCGTAACGTCAGAGAGGTATCCTTCTTCATCTTCGCCGTAGATGGTGAGAGGATCGAAGGAGCAGCCTGCCTTGCTACCGAACAGCACCACGTCGTTGGCTTCCTGACCGTTGATGGCCCAGGCGATCTCGGCGGTCATGGTCTTGCCGCCCTCAAAGCGGAAGAATACCATGGCGGAGTCCTCGGTGTCGAACACGCCCTTGCCCTCGCCGAAGGGGCTCCAACGGGTGACGCCCTTGGTCTTAAAGTCGCCGATGCGGTAGGAGGTCTCGGCGGAGCAGGTGATGGGGGTAGGACGACCCATCAGATACCAGGTGCGGTCGATGGCGTGAACGCCGATGTCCAGAACGGGGCCGCCGCCTGCCAGCTCCTTGTCTGTGAACCAGCCGCTGGGAGTGCCTCTGCGGCGGACGTAACGGCACTTGGCGGTGTAGATCTCACCGAACACGCCCTGCTCATACAGCTCGTGGCACTTGATGGCCTCGGCCATGTAGCGGGTCACCACGGCCAGCATGAACTGCACGCCTGCCTCGCGGACGGCCTTTTCCATCTCCAAGCCCTGCTCCAGAGAAGCGGCCAGGGGCTTTTCGCACAGAATGTGCTTGCCGGCCTTGGCGGCGGCGATGCACACGGGGGCGTGGGCAGCGGTCCAGGTGCAGATGTCGATGTAGTCCACGTCTACGTTCGCAAGAAGCTCCTCAACGGATGCGAAGTAGTGGGGGATGCCGAACTTCTCGGCGGCGGCCTGGGCGCGCTCGGGGACGATGTCCGCGATAGCGACGACCTCGATGAGATCCGTCAGCTCCATGTAGGAGGGGAGATGGGCGGAGGTGGCGATGTTACCCGCGCCGACGATACCGACTCTCAGTTTGTTTGCCATAATGTTTTTTCTTCCCGAAGGGTTCGGGAATATCCTTTCTCGAGCAGGGCTCGGTTGTTTTTGGTTTTAGGGGATAGGGTCAGGCGTTGGGGGAGGCATTGTAGACCATGGTGATTTCGGGGGCACCACGTTTCCAACCGAATTTTTTGATTTTTCGAAATTGAGCTTTGCTTCCGGGGTAGACAATGGTGATGGTTTCCCGAAAATCGGAGCTGAATTCAAGGATTTCCGGATCGGAAAATATGCCGCAACCAATTTTTTGGGTGTTTTGACCGAAGGTGAAATTTTTTAATTTTTTACAACCTGCAAATGCCATTTCTTCAATTGTTTCGATACTGTCTGGGAGGATGATATTTGTTAGATTTTCACAGCAACTAAATGCTTTTTCACCAATTATTGTAACGCTATCGGGAATAGTGATATTTATTAAATTTCTACAACCTGCAAACGAGCTGTTCCCGATGCTGATCAGGGTGTTGGGAAGAGTGACGGTAGTTAGATTTTTACAATCATGAAAACAGGAATCGCCAATACTCGTCACACCGTCAGTAATGGTAACACTTTTCAAATTTTTCAGATTCCCAAAAATCGAACCGCATTTGTGGTATGATGATCCCGTGAGCAGTAAATTCCCTGTTCCTGTTCCCCGTGTGATGGTTATATGTGTTAATGCGTCAATGGTTGAGGGAATAGGAGAAGTTTGGGGATGATATTTTGAATAGGCAGGACAATCATCGAATATCGGGTTGGAAAAGTGACCAGCTGAGGTTCTATATGCTCTAGATGAAGATGTATATACATCTACACCACTAGGGAGGGTAATACTGGATAAATTGGAACATTGGCCGAATGCATATACGCCAATATTTGTTACGTTATCACCCACGATTACATTTTTTAGATTAAAGCAATATCCAAATGCCATATCTCCAATGCTTGTCACACTATCGGGAATGACTAACTCTGTTATTCCTGAACAACCAAAGAAAGCATATCTCTCGATGCTTGTAACACTATCCGGAATGATAAGATTTGTTAATTGGAAACAATCCATGAAAGCGGATTCACAGATATGCATAATGCTGCCGTCCATGGGAATTGTACTGCCTTGACATCCTTGGAGAAGGGCACCGGTTGGGGTTTGAATTAGGCAGTTTCCTTTACTTTGATATATAGGATTTTGTTCTGCTACTGCAATGCTTGTTAAATTTAAACAGCCACAAAATGCTCCTTCCCCGATGTTTATTACATTAGCGGGAATATATATGCTTGATAAAGTTGAACAACCTTCAAATGCACTGATGCCGATATGAATTATTGTGTCTGGAATGGCAACGCTTGTCAATTCGGAACACTGTTTAAACGCCCCATCCGCAATCTCAACAATTTCTTCGCCTTTTTCAGTAACAGGTGGAATACGAATATCTTTATCCTTACATTCTCCCATCCCTGTTACGGCAAATTTTCCGTCCTGCCTCCGATGCAATTCCAAACCCTTGGAGGCTCCTTGCGACAGTGTCGCCCAGAGTTTCTTTTGAGCGGCTGCGAGTTCTTCGGCTCTTTTTGCTTCTTCTGCTTTCTTGGCTTCTGCGGTTTTTTCGGCTTCTTCGGCCTGGCGTGCTTTTTCCAGCCGTTCTGCCTCTGCCTTCCGCGCTTCTTCCTGCCTGCGCGCCGCTTCCTCCTGATTGGCCTTCTCGGCTTGGGCAGTCATCTCGCGGAGACGCGCAAGCTCTGCGGTGTGCGCTTCGGCGGCACTCAGGGCTTTTTTGACTTCTTCTGCCTTGCGTGCTTCCTCGGATTTTCTCGCCTCTTCTGCTTTTTGAGCTTCCGTAACCTTTTTGGCTTCTTCTGCTTTTCTTGTTTCCTCGGCCTTTCTTGCTTCTTCCTGCTTTGCCGTGACCTGCGGTATAAGCCTGCGCATTCGATCGTCAATATCCGCGTAGCAGGAGCGGGAAGCACCGTCGATTCCTTGAAAACGCAGCGCCCCGGGCAGCTCATACGGAGAAAAGCCCTCGTACACCACGAGCAATGAGCCCTTTTGCTTGTCTCCTCGCTCGATCTTCTTCATGTACCGCATCCACTCGTTTTTGAGCCAAGTGGAGTTGATGTATTCGGGCTTGGTGCCGTACACGATCATGACCTTGGCGGTCTCCAACGCGTGGAAAATATACGGCTCGTATTTCTCGCCAACAACGTCGCGGAGGGAATCATGGCTGTAGAACACACGGTAGCCCTGACGGGTCAGGTGGGCGTACAGTTCCTGCGCGTTGATGCTGTCTTGGGTGCGGGATATGCCGTGTTCAGCATCGCTTTCCTTGTAGGAGATAAAAATATCATAAGGCGGGAGCTTGCTCGCGTGTTCTATCCAGGTTTGCCGTACCCGCTCGACGTACTCTGCCGTATCGCGGTACTGCGCGGCAATTTCGGGATCGGCCAGTGCCGTCGCTTTTTGGTAGTAGCTGTCCTCTAAGATGCTCTGCATATGCGGCAGACAGCAGGTGGGTATTTTTTTGCCGCTGTAATCCTCTTCATATTTGAGACCGCAACGAGAAGAGAGACAGCCCCAGTATGCCTCATGCAGATCGGGATATAGGGCAATGATCTCCTCAAAGGAGGATTCGGCTTCAATGAAATTCATGTTACGAAGATCCGTGTAGGCTATTTCCAACATCATTTCCTGGCGGTCGCTTCGCTGCTTGGGTTCAATGTAGCGATTATCGCAAAAGGCACAGTGCAATCCGTCAGGTTTTTCGATAAATTGGTTGGAATAACAGGTGGGGCAGTGTCGCATATTCATGACAGCCCTCCGTGTTGCAGTTTAAATCATCTATCCACATTATAATACCAAATGCAGAAAAAGTCAAGACGGCGAACAAGAGATTCCTAAAAAAATACATATCCTCTTGCATTTTCTCTGATTTTCCGTTATAATAAAAAGGAAGCGTGCCCCGGGATGGCACGCGCAAGAAAAAAGAGATGATTGCCTTTTACCGGCAGATCAAGGAGGCGCTTATGGATCTTGTTTTGTTAACCGCCGCAGGCGTGGGCGGCGCGACCGTCATCGGTGCGCTGTTTGGCTTTGCCTTCAAAAAAATCAGCCATACCTTCAGCGACATCATGCTGTCCTTTGCGGCGGGCGTGATGCTGGCGGCGGCTGTGCTGGGTCTGATCTTTCCTTCGGTGGAGCACGGCATTTCGCTGTTTACCTTTGAAGATGCATCTCCGTGGCTCTCCAAAGGATTGGCGCTGCTCATGGCTGTGGCAGGGGTCTTTGTGGGCGCTTTGACGGTCAACCTGATCGACAAGCTGGTGCCTCACCTGCATCGCATCGCAGGGGTGGATCAGGAAGCGCATCCGCACGGTAACGCTCAGCTCAATAAGGTGCTTTTGTTCGTGATGGCCATTGCTATCCACAATCTTCCCGAGGGCATTGCCGCCGGTGTGGGCTTTGGCACGGGAAACACGGGCGAGGCTTTGGTGATCGCGGGCGGCATTGCGCTGCAAAATATCCCCGAGGGTATGGTCATCATTGGGCCTATGCTGGCAAGCGGCATGAGCCGTGGCCGCACCTTGGTGATCGCCATGATGACGGGACTTGTCGAGGTGGTGGGAACCTTGCTCGGATATTTCGCCGTCAGCGTGTCGGTGGCCATTCTGCCGTTTGCGTTGGCGTTTGCGGGTGGCACCATGCTGTACGTCATCAGCGACGAAATGATCCCCGAGACCCACGCGCACGGACACGAGCGGGGCGCGACCTATGCACTACTCGTCGGCTTTTGCCTCATGCTGGTCTTTGATACTTTGTTGGGATAAGAGGAGCATATACAAAAACAGGACAGCCTATGCGTAGTGCCCTTAAGGACACTACGCGTCGATATAAATCCGCTGAAGCGGATTTTCGATATACGCTGACGCGTTCGATATGTGCTGACGCACTCGATATGCTCACTGCGTGAGCGCGGATTTATATCATATCGAGTT
>JAGASP010000037.1 GCA_017621695.1 Clostridia bacterium | reverse complement strand
TGGCCGTAGGGGAGGCCCTGTGTGGCCTCCCGCCAAAAAGATTGTTGACCCACAAGGGTTTTGTCGATGTCGGGACGACGGGCGACCACATAGGGTCGCCCCTACGGGGTTTCGTTAATTCTCCGCTAAACAACAATTTATCGTACAAATAAAATGAAATGTCCGATATCTTACATATCGCTCCATTTGCTTCTTGCTTTTTTTCCAAACAATCGCTATAATATAATCAAACAATGTGTTCGGTAACGAATACATTATACACCATCACAAAGACCTTGTCAAGTCAGGAGGCTTTATGAAACATTTACTGCACGAAATACTTGAAAAATTGGAAAGCATCCCCGCGACGGTCATCGGTGGCATCAGCCTTGTGGCGAGTCTTCTGCTTCCCCTGATCCTGCAGGCTGAGCTTCCGATATACCTTGATCCCGCTTGGATCGCCATTGTGATCTCGGGAATTCCTCTGGCCGTTCTGGCAATCAAAAGAATCATAAAAAACAAGGGCATCAGCAAGATATCCTCTGCGTTGCTCATCACCGTCGGCATGATCGCTTCCGTTGCCATCGGAGATATCTTCGCGGCGGGAGAGATCGCCTTCATCATGGCCATCGGAGAAATTTTGGAGGATAAGACCACGGCAAGAGCTCGCAAGGGATTGAAACAGCTCATCAGTCTGTCCCCCGTGCAAGGCCGAAAGGTAACAGCCGACGGTGAGATCATGATCCCTGCGGAGGATATTTGCGTAGGAGACGTCCTGCGCATCCTTCCGGGCGAAACCATCCCTGTTGACGGCGTGATCCTGCGCGGCGAGACCTCTGTGGACCAGTCCGTTATGACGGGAGAATCCCTTCCCGTGGATAAAGAGGCAGGGGACAGCGTTTACAGCGGTACCGTCAACCGCTTTGGTGCCATTGATATGGAGGCGGTCAAGGTTGGTGAGGACTCTTCCCTTCAAAGGCTTATCCGTATGGTGGAAGAAGCTGACGGCAAAGTCGCGCCGACGCAAAGGATCGCCGACAAATGGGCTTCCTGGCTTGTCCCCGTTGCCCTGCTGTTGGCAATCATCTCGGGTGCTATAAAATACTTCATGGGAGATCCTGACTTTTTGCTTGTTGCGGTAACCATGCTGGTGGTATTCTGCCCTTGTGCCTTGGTATTGGCCACACCTACGGCCGTGATGGCCGCCATTGGCCAAGCGACAAAGCACGGTGTCATCATCAAATCGGGTGAGGCTTTGGAAAAGATGGGCAAGGTAGATACCGTTGCTTTTGACAAAACAGGCACCCTCACATACGGAAAGCCTCAAGTGTCTGACGTTGTCTCTTTATCCGAGGATACGGACGAAGCTTCCCTGCTATCTCTGGCCGCATCCGCCGAACGCCGAAGCGAACACCCTTTGGGCAAGGCCATCGTTGCCTATGCCAAGGAAAAAGGTGTGGTTTTATCGGACATCGACACATTCAGCATGACAGCAGGAAAAGGCGTCTCTGCCACGGTAAACGGAAGAGGCGTACATTGCGGGAACGAAATAATTTTGTCGGGCTGCGGTATCTCTTTAGACGATCGTGCACATCAGGTTCTGGATGTATTTCGCAAGCAAGGCAAGGTTTCCATCGCGGTTGCGGATGACACTCGTCTTCTCGGTGTGATCGCGCTTTCCGACACGCTTCGTCCTACGTCCGCCGACATGGTCGCAAGGCTGGAGAAGGACGGTGTCAAAGCACTGCTTCTCACGGGAGACAATCGCCAAACAGCCGCTTATTTCGCAGGACTGGTCGGCATTTCTGAGGTAAATGCAGAGCTTTTGCCCGAAGACAAGGTTCGCCGTATCGAGGAATTGGAACAGGCAGGTCGAAGCGTTTGCATGATCGGTGACGGTATCAACGACGCGCCCGCCTTGAAGACCGCCACGGTAGGCGTAGCCATGGGTACCATGGGCAGCGATATCGCCGTTGAGGCCGCCGACATTGCGCTCGTGGGGGATGACATTTCCAAGATCCCCTACCTGAAGCGCTTATCCCGAGCAACGGTAAAAACCATCAAGTTCAGCATTTCCCTCTCCCTCCTCATCAATCTTGCGGCCATCGTACTGTCTTTTTTGGAGATACTGACACCTACCACAGGTGCGCTTGTTCATAACGCAGGCTCCGTGCTGGTGGTGCTCATCGCCGCGCTGTTGTACGATCGGAAATTTGATTGAATTCCTGCAAGACCGTCTCAACAAAGCGATCTCGAAAAAAAGGGCTTGCTCCTCTCGATATGACCTTATCATCAAGGTCTTCGGGAGGGCAAGCCCCTTTTTTATGGGAGAGCGCTTATACTTTGCTTAAGCTCATCTCTAAATTTTTAAGACCGCTGTGTTATTTTCCCAATGCCATGACCTGTACGGTGCGATCCAACCACAGGGCAGTATCCTCTCGGGTCATGGTGCTTTGCGCATCGGCGTTTCCGTTTCCGGGTGCCAGAATCCCCAAGGATTTCAGAGAAGTAAGTGCTTTGACGGACCACGCGGGCAAGGCATCCGCATCGGCAAAGGCCGTGACCGTTGTCTGCTTGGCATATCCGATGATATTGCTGAGAATGACGGCGGCTTCTGCCTTGGAAATGCTTTCGTGGGGCTTGAAGCAAAGCTCCCCATCCACCTCCTTACCCGTGACGTACCCGCGACGCACGGCCAAAGAAACGAATTTTGCCATACCCTCGGGGATCTCGGCGGCATCAGCGAAGGAGGGTGCCCCGAGATCCTGCACGTCATCGGAGGTAATGCCCGCGGCGTGCATGGCCGTCACCAGAAATTCCACGCGGCTGACAGCTGCATCTGGCTTGAAATACTGTACGCCCCCCACCGTCGTGCCGTTCATCAGGCCGTTCATGCTGACCTTCAAAATCGAAGCTGCGGCGGGGCGGTTTTCAATATCCGCGAAGGCGGGCTGTGTGGGTCTCGGAGACACTGTGATGCTCACGACCGTGGAGGTACTGTAATTGCCGTATTCATCCCGCACGACGTAAGAAAACGCATCGCTTCCCGTGTATCCCTTGTCGGGAACGTAGGTATATGCTCCCGTATGCTTATCGGTCAAGGACACGCGGCCGTGAGAGGCATAGCGCACGATCTCATAGGTAAGCTGATCGCCATCGGGATCATAGGAAGACAGCGTTCCTACGGCCGTCAGATCTGCAAAGGTTTCCAGCGACAGCGACACCTCGGGTGCCAGGCTGACCGTCGGGGTATAATTCAAAGCAGGCAAGAGGCAAAAGCGGCAAGCCACTTCATAGCCGCTTCCGTTAACCGACAGAGAGAGTGTCGCTGTGCAAGGCTTCGTATCATCTGCGGCGGCAAAGGAAAGTGCTGACAGACTTCCCGCAGAAATCACCTGTCCCTCGGCAGCCCCCACCGAGCCAACATACAAGACACCGTCATCGGCCGACGGGAGGCTCTTTACCGTAATATATTGCAGCTCGGATATATTCATAGCGCGACAAATATCTTCTGCGGTCAATGTGATTTCATTACCGCAAAGCCCCGAAAACACCATCTCCTCCCGTGCGGCCAGCACCTTGAGACCGTGTGAGACTACGGTGGCTTCGGTTCGCACGGGATCACTGTTTTGGGAACCCGTGTAGGGCACGGCAGAAAGCGCTTCTCCCGTATCGGTTTCGGTAGCTGATGCAAGCACAGCACCGAAAACAGTCAGGAAAATGCACAGCGCCGATATTAACGCAATGCGGCAAATTCTGCGCCGCAGACAGCATGCTTTTGGTTTCATCATATCATCCCCCTTTGTTGATTCACTACACCATATGCCGGACGGAAAAAGCTTATGCCCCGAGGGAAACAGAAAAATATGGCATTACTGTATAAAAGCGCCGATTTCTTCACAATACTTCCCATACAACAGGGAACCTCTAAAAACTCTATTGGCGAGAGAGCCGTGAGGAAGTTTTTTGTCAGATGATACAATTTTTCTTCGCGTAGTGGAGCCACGCGAAGGGAAAATCGCTTTCGCAAGCGAAAGCGTGAAACATGACGGAAAAGTTACCACGGATTCTCCGTCAAGAGAGTTTTTAGAGGTGACCAACGGTAAATCCGGAAAAATTAGGAGGTAGCATATGTCATTTACGCTCACACAAAAGGAAACCACCCTTCTCAAGGATCTCAAGGAGCAGGAGCAGCTCTGTGCTGACAAGTACAAGAAATACGCCGCCTGCGCCCACGATCCGCAGCTTTCCCGTCTGCTCAATGAGCTTTCGGGAATTGAGCAGTCTCACCACAAAATGCTGACCGACATAGAAAGCGGTCAGGTTCCGAGCCACAACTCGTCGGGGATGCAGAACACGCAGTTCACAGCAACCTATCAGATGGCAGAAACCCCTGAAAAGAAAGATGACGCGTATCTTTGCTCGGATCTGTTGACCACCGAAAAGCACGTTTCGGCGCTGTATAACACCTGTGTTTTTGAATTTACCCAGCCCGAGCTTCGAAAGGTATTGAATGCCATCCAGACCGACGAGCAGGTGCATGGCGAGAGACTTTACAGCTATATGAAGACCAATTCCATGTATTCCTGAGGTTTTTATCGGCAGAGTGCGGTTGATCTGTACTCTGCTGATTTAATTTCCACGTAAAATTGTAAATATTCTTCAATAACTATAGAAATTTTTTAAAAAGTATGATATAATAAACGGAAGATATATTTAATATAGCTCATTATGCTAATTTGTCGGCATTTTGCCGCATTCGAAAGGATCCGTTTTATTATGTCCAAGTATATAGAAAGAGCCGAGGCGCAAACCTTGCCCTTGGTCGTCCTGAGAGGTGTCGTTGCCTTTCCGGGCATGATCGTCAATTGTGAGATCGATCAGGACAGCTTCCGCTCGGTCGCTGCCGCACAGGCGGCCGCCACGACGGGTGAGCCCATCCTGCTCGCTTCTCTGAATGATATTTCCGAGCCCGACACGGGCGCACCCGAAATCACCAAGCTGTGTCCCGTAGGTACGGTTGCCCGTATCAAGCAGCTCATCCGCACACCCGAAGGTGACACCAGACTCATCGCAGAGGGTCAATGCCGTGCAGCCCTCACTTCCCTGACACCGCTGGAGCGTTACACCCTTGTCAACGTTGTTTCCAAAACCGTGGTTTCGGACGATGACGGCGGATTGGAGGGCGAAGCTTACATCCGCGAAGCCAACAAGATCCTCCAGCGCATCGTGCGCTTTATCCCTGCGGTGGCAGATGATATCATGACCCATATGTCCACCATCAAGAATCCCGGGCGCTACGCCGACTTTGTAGCCTCCAACATCCTCGTCAGATACGAGGACAAGCAGGCCATTCTGCAATGCTTCGAGCCCATGACCCGTATCGATACCCTCATTCTCATCATGAACCACGAGATCGACATTCTGGGCACCGAGCATGAAATCCACCGCCGTGTGCGCTCACGCCTCAACAAGCACCAGCGCGACTACTATCTGCGCGAGGAGATCAAGGTCATTCAGGAGGAGCTGGGCGAGGGCTCGGATGCCGATGAATTCTACGATCGTATCCGCACGTCGGGTTTTCCCGAGGAGATCACGGAAAAGCTCTTCAAGGATAACGAAAAGCTCATGAAGCTTCCCTTCGGCTCGGCCGAGGCCTCTGTCATTTCCAATTATCTTGACGTGTGTCTGAGCCTCCCTTGGGTCAAAGCGACCCGCGACCGCGTGGATATCGCCGCGGCCAAGAAGATTCTTGACAACGACCACGATGGACTTGACAAGGTCAAGGAGCGCATTCTGGAATTCATGGCCGTCAAGCAGATGAGCCCCGAGCTCAAAAATCAGATCATTTGTCTCGTCGGCCCTCCCGGTGTGGGTAAGACCTCGGTGGCCGCGTCCATCGCGCGCGCCATGAAGCGTAAATACGTGCGCGTATCCCTTGGCGGTGTCAGAGACGAATCCGATATCCGCGGTCACAGAAAGACCTACATCGGCGCTATGCCGGGCCGTATCATCACAGCACTCTCTCAGGTGGGTGTGCGCAATCCCTTGATACTGCTCGACGAGATCGACAAGCTCACAAGAGACGCGCACGGTGACCCCTCCTCCGCGCTTCTGGAGGTGTTGGACCCCGAGCAGAACAAGTTCTTCAGAGATCATTTCATTGAAATGCCCTTTGATCTTTCGGACTGCTTCTTTATCGCTACGGCCAACTCTCTCGATACCATTCCCAAGCCCCTCATTGACCGTATGGAGATCATCCAGCTTCCCTCCTACACCAAGATGGAGAAGTTGAGCATTGCGCTTCATCATTTGCTCCCCAAGCAGCTCAAAAAGCACGGACTGACACGCCGTTCCCTCAAGATCACGGAGGACGCGTTTGCCGAGATCATTGATTTCTATACCCGCGAGGCAGGTGTGCGTCAGCTGGAGCGTCATACAGCATCCCTGTGCCGCAAGGCCGCCAAGCAAATGGTCGAGGATCCCGAGATCAAGCGTATCGTCATTGATACCGAAAACGTGCGGGATTACTTAGGCCCTCGCAAGCTCAAGCCCGAGCACATTGCCGACACCGACGAGGTGGGTGTGGTCAACGGACTCGCCTATACCGAGGTCGGCGGCGATATGCTCAAGATCGAAGTAGCCGTTCTGGACGGCACGGGCAAGCTGGAGCTCACCGGCTCTCTCGGTGACGTCATGAAGGAATCTGCCCATGCGGCACTGACCTATACCCGCAGCATTGCGACCGAATACGGTATCCCTACCGACTTCTATCAGAAAAAAGATATTCACATTCACGTACCCGAGGGTGCGGTTCCCAAGGACGGCCCTTCCGCCGGTGTCACCATGATGACCGCTCTTGTGAGTGCCTTGTCGGGCATTCCCGTCAACCGCGACGTTGCTATGACGGGAGAGATCACCCTGCGTGGCAACGTGCTCCCCATCGGCGGTCTCAAGGAAAAGACCATGGCAGCATATGCGGCAGGTGTCCGTACCGTCCTGATCCCCGCGGACAACCTCGGAGATCTGGACGAGATCGATCCCATCGCCAAGGAAAACCTGCAGTTTGTTCCCTGCCGCCGCGCATCCGACGTGCTGTCGGTCGCTCTGACGCAGAACAACCGCGCATAACGCATTTTTATGGAAAGGATTTGACTTTCATGGCATCCCCTGTCATTTTGCAAAACGTCAATCTCCGTATGACGGCGGGTGAGATCCGCCAATTTCCCTCCGACGCCATCCCGCAGATCGCGTTGGTGGGTCGCTCCAACGTGGGCAAAAGCTCTCTCATCAACACCCTTCTTGGCCGCAAGAGTCTGGCGCGCGTCAGCTCTGCGCCCGGCAAAACCATCACCGTCAACTTTTACGAGATCGACAAGAAGCTCTTCCTCGTTGACCTCCCCGGCTACGGCTTTGCCAAGCGTCCCAAGGAGGATCAGGTCAAGTGGCAGAATCTCACCGACGGATTTTTCACCAAGAATCCCAACATCGACAGACTTTGTGCCGTCGCGCAGCTTGTGGACAGCCGTATCGGTCTGACCCCTGATGATGAAGCCATGGTGGAATTTCTGAATCAGGTCGGCATTCCCTATTTCGTCATTGCCACCAAGGTGGACAAGCTCAACGCCACCGAGCGCAAGGCAAATCTGAACGCCATTTTAGAGCATCCCGTGCTGGCCGACGGCACCCGCATCATTCCCTTCTCGGCACTCAAAAACGAGGGGCGGGACGAGGTGCTGGGTTGCATCGCTTCCATGACGGGACTGTCCTTCCGCAAATAATTTCTCATCCGCATTTCCTGAAAGGAGGCGTTTATCATGTTTGACTTTACCTCTCTTTTACGGGATCTTCCTCTGTATCTTCTCAGTTTGCCCGTACTGCTCCTGGCTTTTTCGGTACACGAAACGGCGCACGGTTATGTCGCCTATAAGCTGGGTGACCCCACCGCCCGTTCTTTGGGACGGCTCACCTTGAATCCCGTCAAGCACATTGACCCCATCGGCTTTATCTGTATGATGATATTCCACGTGGGTTGGGCAAAGCCCGTGCCCATCAACACCAGATATTTTAGGAATCCCAAGCGCGACATGGCGCTGACGGGTGCCGCGGGGCCGCTGTCCAATTTGGCGCTGGCTCTCATGCATCTCATCATTCTTTGGATCACTATGTTTTTTGTTGCCCCTGCCTTCAAAGCCGAGGCCGGCGAAACACTATTTGGCATAGTCAGCAGCTCGATGACCGGTGGCTCCTACAAAGCCTCGCTGAGCTTTACGATCGTGTCTATTCTGATCTATCTTCTTTATCTTGGCATTATCATGAACATCAGCCTGGCCATCTTTAACCTGATCCCGATCCCCCCCTTCGACGGTTCCCGTATTTTTTATGCCGTCCTCCCGCAAAAGCTATACTGGGGCGTTATGAAGTACGAGCGGATCATCATGCTCGTTATGATGCTGCTCTTCTTCTTCGGATTTTTCTCCGGGCCGTTGTCTTGGCTGCTCTCTAAGATCGCCGGCGGTCTGTTCTTCATCACGGGTCTGGACAGAGGAGACATGGGCGGAGTTCTGAATACCATGATCATATATCTCCAGCAGCTACTGACTTTGGCTTTTTCGTAACATAAGGGAACCTCTAAAAACTCTATTGGCGAGAGAGCCGTGAGGAAGTTTTTCGTCAGATGATACAATTTTTCGCACGCGTAGTGGAACTACGCGAAGGGAAAATCGCTTTCGCAAGCGAAAGCGTGAAATATGACGGAAAAGTTACCACGGATTCTCCGTCAAGAGAGTTTTTAGAGGTGACCATAACAAAGCAGAGCGCAAATCGTCCATGAAAGGAGGGTTCATGCCATGGACACCGTGCACTATCACATCGACTTTGACATGGCCGAGCCCTTTGACGGCCCGTTGGATCTTCTTTTGACATTGATCCAGAAAAACAAGGTCGATATCACAGATATTCCGATTTTTCTCATTTGCGATCAGTACATGGCTTACATTGAGGCCGCACAGCACATGGATCTGGATCTGGCTGCCGAATTCATCGTCATGGCCAGCGAGCTCATGCTCATCAAGAGCAAGATGTTGCTTCCCAAGACCGAGGAAGAGGAGGAGGATCCCAGAGCGGGTCTGGCCGAGGCCTTGCTGAAATATCAGCAAGCCAAGGAAGCTGCCGCCAAAATGGCGTTGCTTTATCCCAAATTCAGCGGACGCATGGTCAAGGATACCGACGAGATCTCCCCCGACAAGACGTTTGTGGCAGATCAATCGGTCATGTCGCTTTGCGCCGCCGTCCGTCGCATCATCGCTTACCGCGAAGAACGTCCCCGCGCCGAGAAGGTGACCTTCTCGCCTATGATCAGCTCCCCCATCGTTCCCGTTGAGGCCAAGATCGTAGGGATTCTCAAGCATTTTGAGACCCAAACCGAAATGTCCTTGGATTCCCTTTTGGACGATTCGGTCTCTCTTGCAGATATGATCGCCATTTTCCTCGGCGTTTTAGAGCTCGTCAAGGTGCGCCGATTGCGCATTGTGGAGGATCCCAACCGTCTCGGTTCCCTCTTGGGCCCCGACACAGCCTTTGTTCTGGGCGAGGATACCGGTGAATCCTTTGAAAGCGACTTTGACCAGGTACTTGACCCTACCCTGCTGACATCTTCCTAAAGGAGGCTACGACCCATGCATCAGAATCCCCCCGAAGCAACCCAAGCCGCGGTTGCAGCGCAAGCGGCCTCCGAGACCGTTGCAACAAAATCAACAAACGAAAAAAAGCCCAAGGAAGAGATCCAGCCTCTGGATATCCGCGACGTGGAGCGTTGCATTGAGGCCATTCTGTTTGCCGCCGGTTATCCCGTCACTTACGAAAAGCTCTCCCTTGTCATCGGTCTTTCCCAGCGCGACATTCGCCGCATGGTAGAGCACATGGCGGGCAGCTACGAGGAGCGTGGAATTCAACTGCTCATGTATCCCGATGCTTGCCAGCTTGCCACCAAGGAAGTGTTCGCCCCCTACATCCGTGAAGCACTCGGCATCCGCCGCGGCGGTAACCTTTCGGCTTCCTCCATGGAGGTTTTGGCCGTGGTTGCTTACAATCAGCCCGTCACCCGTGCTTTTATTGACACTGTGCGCGGTGTGGACAGCTCTTACGCCGTCTCTTCCCTTTTGGACAAGGGTCTGATCGAGGCTTGCGGGCGTTTGGATGCGCCCGGCCGTCCGATGCTGTATGCGACCACGGACAAATTCCTGCGCGTATTCGGACTGAGCTCACTGGCCGAGCTTCCCGAGACTGAGGCGTTGGGTGTGGCGGAATCTGTTTTGAATCAAAGCAACGCCATTCCCCTGACCATCGACGACGTGTCGGAGGAAAGCGTTGATGGGGAAAACTCCGAGACGTGATCTGATCACGGCGCACCCGCTGTTTCCCATTTTATATGAAAGGAGGCCGTCATGGTCGGTTGGATCCTGCTGGGTATATTCGGATTCATCGTGGTACTTTTCGTGCTACTCTTTACGGTTCATGCCTACATTACCATTGATCTCAAGGATGATCTTGCCTTGACGGTACGGGTACTGGGCATTCCCATCCGAATCCTTCCCAAGAAAGATAAAAGCTACAATATTAAAAAATACACGCTGAAGAAGATACGAAAGCGAGATGCCAAGGCTGCCAAGGTTGCTGCCAAAAAGGCGATCGCCAAGAAAAAGAAGGCCGAAGAAAAAGCGCGTAAGAAAGCAGAAAAGAAGGCCGCAGAGGCGGCTCTTACCAAAGCTGAGAAAAAAGCGCGTAAGAAAGCCAAGAAAGCCAAGCAACCCAAGATCACCGAGCTCATTCCCTTGGCGGGCGGTGTGGCCAAGCTCTTTTTCTCCCGTTTCTTCGGTAAGCTGCACATCAAGGTCGCACGTCTCAACATCCGTGTTGGCGGCGGCGACGCCATGGCGGTTGCCATGACCTACGGAATTCTGAACCAATCGGTCGGATATCTGATGCGCATTCTTGAAAAGATCTGTCACGTGGACGGACTCAAGAAAGCCGAGATCAGCGTTGTTCCTGATTTCACCATTCAGAAGATCGAGTTGGACTGCAATCTGACCTTCCGCGTCAGCCTCGGCAACGTGGTGGGTGCCGCCCTGAAGGCAGGCTTTGCTTTCCTCAAGGGCTATATCAAGATCAAGCCTGATCCCAATCATCCCAAGCCTACCGTCAAGCCTCCCGTGCCTTCGGCACCCGTCTTTGCGGAGATTCCGCTTCCGCCCAAGCCTCCCAAGCCCGAGGCACCTCCCAAGCCTCCGTCGGCAAAAGCTTAGTCATCCATTAAAAATCATATAGAAAACATCTCATACAGAAAGGAAAACTTATCATGGCAACATCCGAAAACAAATTGCAGGACATTATCCAGACTTCCCTGCAGAGCATTCGCTCCCTCATTGACTCCAACACCATCATTGGTACCCCCATCATCGCCAACGGTACCACCATCATTCCCGTTTCCAAGATCGCTATGGGCTATGCAACCGGTGGTCTGGATTACAACGGCAAGGAAGAGTCTCCTGCCAAGGCTCAGAACTTTGGTGCAGGCGGCGGCACAGGTCTCTCCATCCAGCCTCTCGGCTTCCTCGTGATCGACGCAGAGGGCAAGGTAGACCTCATCAACGTGGGCGTGAAGAATCCTTCCGATCCCATTGAGCAGATCGCCGATTTCATCGAGCGCTCTCCCGAGATCATCGCCAAGGTCAAGGCCATTCTGGGCAAGGACAAAGCCGCTGAATAATCGGATATCCCCGATACCTTTCTGCGCGGACAGAGTTTTAAAAAATGATACTCTGTCCGCGCTTTTTTAACATTTACACCCGAAAGTACAGCGGTATCAAAGCTTATCCGCAATACTCTGTCCGTGCTTTTTTAACATTTACACCCGAAAATGCAACGGTATCAAAGCTTATCCGCAATACTCTGTCCGCGCTTTTTTAACATTTACACCCGAAAGTGCAACGGTATCAAAGCTTATCCGCAATACTCTGTCCGTGCTTTTTTAACATTTGCACATTGAAGCATAAAATCCCCTCTCCCTTCATATGATGGTGGCGAACAAGCCTGAGGAGGATTTTCATGTTGTCTGTTTCGATATCAAAGCATAAAAAGCAAGCATCCCGCAAGCGTATCATCATGACGCTTACCCTGCTTGCCTTATCTGCCGTTATCTTGTGTGGGGTGACGGTCTTGTTGTCTTGCCCTGTTTCAGATACGGCTTTCTCTCCTGAACCTTCTCCCCATACGGACAAGCAGGAGACGGCGGCCAAAGCATCTCCGTCCTATGCATCCTGTGCGAAAAGCACGCCGTTTACCGCTCGGATCTCTGCCAGGAATGCGGTGCTGATCCACGCGGACACGGGGGAAATTCTGTTTGGTCAGAACGAGCACGCTCGCGCACCCATGGCCTCCACCACCAAGATCATGACAGCACTCGTGGCGTTGGAAGCCCTCCCCGTGGAAACAGAAGTAAAGATCACCGCAGAATCTGTAGGGATCGAGGGTTCTTCGATCTATCTGACCGAAGGCGAGGTGCTGACTTTGGAGGCGCTTTTGTACGCGCTCATGCTGGAATCTGCCAACGACGCGGCCACAGCCATTGCCATCGCGGTTTCGGGAGATGTCCAAACGTTTGCCGAGCGGATGAACCAAAAAGCCGCCGCATTGGGGCTGAAGGATACCCATTTTGTCAATCCGCACGGTTTGGATGACCCTGAGCACTACACCACAGCCTACGAGTTGGCCATCATCACCAAGGAAGCACTCAAGCATCCCGTCTTTCAACGCATTGTTGCCACACAACGGACAACCATTCCCCATCAGGGAGCGTCAGGGGTACGTCTGCTTCTGAACCACAACAAATTGCTGCGATCTTATGACGGTGCGGTGGGGGTCAAAACGGGATTTACCAAAAAAACCGGGCGGTGCCTCGTCAGCGCCGCAAAGCGGGACGGGTTATCTCTGATCGCCGTTACATTGCACGCACCCGACGATTGGAGAGACCACACGGCCATGCTGGACTACGGATTTTCCCTGTACGAGCCTGTGGTACTGGCAACACCGGGGCAATTTGACACGCCTCTTGACGTTGTGGGGGGTACTTGCGAATACGTCATGATACAAAATCCCGACAGTTTGGTACTTTCCCTGCCCAAGTCGCGCGGAGAGATCATAGAGATCATGGAGCTTCCGCGATTTCTGTATGCGCCTGTTTCAGTCGGGGAGACCATCGGCAGGTGCGCATATTACGAGCTTCTACCGACCGGAGATATGCATTTTCTCGGAGAAGTACCGCTGTATGCGGGGCATTCGGCAGAGGCATTGGTTTACAAGAAAAACATACTGGAAAAATTATTGGATCTTATAAGGTAGACATATGGAACCTATCAGAATTTCAAAATATTTTACGGATTGCGGCATCATGTCCCGCCGCGCCGCCGATGCGGCTGTCAGCGCGGGAGAGGTCAAGATCAACGGTATCACCGCCGAGCTTGGACAAAAGGTGACCCCCGGCGTGGATCAAGTGACATGGAAGGGCAAGCCCGTGGTCATGCCGCTTGACAACAAAAAAGTATACATCATGCTCAACAAGCCTCGCGGCTACGTCACGACTCTAAAGGACGAAAAGGGACGCCCCACCGTCGTGGAGCTTGTCAAGGATGCAGGAGCGCGTCTTTACCCCATCGGACGCCTTGACATGGATTCCGACGGACTGTTGATCCTCACCAACGACGGTGATCTGGCCAACAAGCTGGCGCATCCCAAGCACGATGTTGCCAAGGTCTATCACGCGTTTGTGGACGGAAACGTAACCACCGAGCAGCTCACGGGGCTCTGTCGCCCCATTGAGATCGACGGGCGCATGACCTCTCCTGCGGCCGTACGCAAGGCGGGATATACGGAATACCACACGGTGCTGGAGGTGACCATCCACGATGGCCGCAACCGCCAGGTGCGCAGGCTGTGCGAGCGTGAAGGACTGGTGGTACGCAAGCTGACCCGTATTTCGGAAGGTCCTTTGCAGCTTGGAAATCTGGATGCAGGAAAATGGCGGCATCTTAATGCCAAGGAGCTGCGGCAGCTGAAAGGCTTATAGGCCATTTATTTGTGCGATATAAAGTAACTTGTTGTTTGCCGCATTGCGGCGGCCAACGCTCGCGTGGCACTCTCCGCGTCTATGTTCATCACCCGATGGTCAGTACGACGATAAATTGTTGTTTACTGGCTTTTAACCAACGTGGCCGTAGGGGAGGCCCTGTGTGGCCTCCCGCCAAAAAGATTGTTGACCCACAAGGGTTTTGCCTATGTCAGGACAGCGGGCGACCACACAGGGTCGCCCCTACGGGT
>JAGASP010000036.1 GCA_017621695.1 Clostridia bacterium | reverse complement strand
GTTCATCCTGAGCCAGGATCAAACTCTCGAGCAAATTGTATTTGAACCTTTCGGTTAAAATCTTTTCTCGAGCGCTTTGGCTCTTTTTACTTTTTAGAGTATGTGTTCTGTCGTGAAACAGAACATTCATTTTTCTAGGAATTTCGAGATTTTCGCACTCGCTTTTGCTTGTACTTATATCTCCTGTTGTTCAATTTTCAATGATCGATCCACTGTCGCTCTCGCGCACAGCCTCGGTATTATACCACATCCTCCCGCTTTTGTCAAGAGGTTTTGCAAAAGTTTTTTAAAAACTTTTTCGTGGCAGCCGCTCAATCAAGCTCCGCTCGTTGACAGCTTGCATATTATAGCACAGCTAAATGGGTTTGTCAAGCGGTTTTTGACAAAAAAATCCGATTTGGAGGATTGTTTGGTTTGGCTGATTTCCGTCACCCTGTTTTGTGCACTGTGCACAATTCCAATGGTCTCTTTTGAAATAGCCTCCGCTCCCCGATTCCTCCGCAACACTTCAGTACTTTTGCAAGCGCCAACACATCCGCACAGTACAAGAATCCTCATAATTCCGCAAAAAACACCCGATCTATCTTTACATTTTCAAAAAAGTATGGTATACTATAGATAATCAATATCACGGCGCGAGCATTACATCAGGTGAGGTTGTAGCATCAAATATCCCTATGCATCCATGCCGCCGTCCAGGCCGCGGGCTTATTTTTTGCCTTGCCCACGCGATCTTGTCCCGAAGCGGGTCGCCGCTATACTATATAAAATGGAGGACAATTCAAGCATGAAACTCATCTACGGCATCAAGGACAAGCCAAAATTCGGACAGGTCATCATCTTCGCCATTCAGCAGCTCCTGGCTATCATGGCGGCCACGTTGGTGGTTCCCGTCATCATCAACACAAGCGGCTCCATGCCCGAGGGCGCTCCCCTCATGAGCTCCGCCGCCGCCCTCTTCGGTGCCGGCGTAGGTACCTTGGTCTACCAGCTCTTCACCCGCTTCAAGAGTCCCGTGTTCCTCGGATCCTCCTTTGCTTTCATCGGCCCTATGTGTGCCGCATTCGCAGGTGCGGTTTCCGCGCAGGCCGGATATCTTGGCTTGATTCTCGGCGCCGTCATGGCCGGTCTTGTCTACGTTGTCATCGCCGTGATCGTCAAATTTGCCGGTGTCAAGTGGATCTCCAAGCTGATGCCTGCCGTAGTCATCGGCCCCATCGTCGCCATCATCGGTCTGTCCCTGGCCGGGAACGCCATCGGCGACCTCCAGAAGGTCAATTACTACGGCATTGAGGATACAGGTTATACCGTATCTATTTCCTATAATACCACTGTGGACGCAGCCGGCAATACCGTTTATTACGATGCCGACGGAAACGCCGTAGCAACCATTGAAGAAGCAGAACGTATCTACACGGTGCTGGATGCCAATGGGCAGGTATGCGAGGACGTCGAACTCATCATCGACGAAATTACCGACGAAGCAACAAACGTAACAACCGAAAAGTATTCCTTCAAAGTTACCCCCGGCTCCACCTACATTGCCATCCTCTGCGGTCTGGTCACTCTGGCCGTCACCATGCTTTGCGCTACCTTCGGCAAAAAGATGATCCGCCTCATTCCCTTCATCATCGGCATTCTGGCCGGTTACGCAACGGCTTCCATTTTTACTCTGATCGGCACCGTGGCAGATATCACCGCCCTTAAGGTCATCGATTTCTCTCCCCTGATCAATCTGTTCACCGACTTCGGCATCGAATCCATCGTTTCCCTTCCCGACTTTACCTTCTTTGAAGCCATCAAGGGCATCAAGGATATCGACGGCTCCTTCATCGGCACCGTCGCCGTGGCTTACGTTCCTGTTGCCGCCGTAGTTTTTGCAGAGCACCTGGCCGACCACAAGAACCTTTCCTCCATCATCGAGCAAGATCTGCTGGAGGAGCCCGGTCTCCACAACACGCTTCTCGGTGACGGTGTTGGCTCCATGGCAGGTGCCATCTTCGGCGGTTGTCCCAACACGACCTACGGCGAGTCCGTCGGTTGCGTGGCCATCACAGGTAACGCATCCGTCATTACCATTACCACCACGGCTATTCTCGCCATGGCGATCTCCTTCCTGTCTCCCTTCGTGGCGTTTGTCAACACCATTCCCTCCTGCGTCATGGGCGGTGTTTGCATGGCGCTCTACGGCTTCATTGCCGTCTCGGGTCTCAAGATGATCCAGAAGGTGGATCTGGAGAAGAACCGCAACCTCTTCGTGGTATCCGTCATTCTGATTTCGGGTATCGGCGGACTGTCGGTCTCTTTTGGCAAGGTCACCCTCACCACCGTCGCCTGCGCCCTGATCCTGGGTATTCTGGCTAATCTGATGCTGGGTATCAAGGATAAAAAGGAAGAAAAGTAATTTTCCGGCAACAGTCAAGCGGCTCTCCCGTCTCAGACGGGAGAGCCGCTCTTTTGTTTCACGCTTGTTTTTGAAGAAGAGCCCTGAAATCCTCGCGGTCGCGGATCGGGTCAAAGCAGGTATTGTTCTCCAGGCAACGAATGAAGTGATCCACGTCCCCCGCATCGGCATCGCTCGCCTGCTTATCCCCTTCCACCAGTTTGAACAGCGGAGCCGTGAAGCGATAGTGGGTGGCCTTTTGGAAGGGTTGGATCTGCTCGGCGTGAAAGCGCGCCTTTTGAAGCGCGGCGATCACCTCGTCATCCCGCCCTTCTCCGCACAGAATGAAGGCTCGGTCAATGGCGTTACACTGCAAAAAATTATGATAATACTGATAATTCCCATCGGGGAACAGAATCTCCAGGATCTTTTCCACCGCGTCACACCGAGTCAGCGTCTTGCTTGAAAAGGCCAGATCGGTGATGAAATCATTCAAAGCCGTTTCTGCCACCCTTTGGCTGTGACTGGCCTTTTCCTCCCCCTCCAGGCACCACACGAGCAGCCTGTCGCGATCTCTTTCGTTCTCGATCTGCTCGGCGTATCCTTTGGCCTCATCCTTTCTGCCCAGCAAACAAAGCGCGTAGGCAATGCCGTGCAACGCTTTATCGTAAAGCTTCTGCCCCTTGCAATTGTCCAACACGATGCCATGATGCTTCACCGCACTTTCCAGTAAGCGGGTATGCTCGGCATCGTCCGCCATCGGGATCGCCGCATAGTATTCAGCCGAGGCCAGCCATTCCATATACTCCATGTTCCCGGGGTACTCGGCCACGGCACGCAGGGCAGTTTGATAGCTGAGTTCTTCATCCTTCAGCCAATACTCACGAAATACCTCGTCAAATTCAGCCTTGCGCTGATCCCTTTCTTGGGTGTCCATCCCCAGCAAATGGTCGGTGGTGACGTGAAAAAGATTGGCCAGCGGAGGAAGCAGAGAAATGTCGGGCATGGCCACGTCCGTCTCCCAACGGCTGACCGCCTGGGGCGAGATAGACAGTAGCTCTGCCAGTTGCTCCTGTGTCATGCCTGCCTCGCGGCGCAAGGCTTTGATTCTTTGTCCGAATGACATATATAAAACTCCTTCATTATTACTTGACCGGTCTGTGAATATAGGATAGCACATTTTTTATGATCTGTCCAGTCCTCGTCAGTTGGGAGTGGGTCAATTTGAAATTGAGTTCAGAAATACCGACAGCGGCATTTTCCTACCCCAACGACATACGCTTAACCTCGTCGAGCAACGCAACAAACCGCCCTTCTCCCGCAAGCGGTGCTATCGCCTCATCCGACAGCTTATTCAGCAATCTCATTGGAATCACCTCCTTGCGAATACAAGCCAAACCCTCTGTCTCCCGCACCAAAGGAGCCTTCATCATTTGTTGCCAGCCGATATAAGGCTCATCATTGGCAGACCACAGCTCCAAATAATATTGGACGGCGTTTTCCACCTCATCCATGGCCTTGTCGTTTTCACCGATGGCGAGATATGCTTGCGCCAGAAGCAGATAACAGTCCCCGGAATCAAAATCGTGGTACGGTGGGGGGCAGTCATCTTTAAAGATAGCTTTCATGATCCCAAAATACGTTTGATATACTTCAATGGCGTCGTAATACCGACCGCTGTGATAATAGGCCTTACCCAATCTGACCGCATTATCCTCCAACGTCTGAAGAGCATAGGCAATATCCGTACACAAATAGGCCGCCTCCCGCTGATAATTCCCCCTATGCTCTTCGACCATAGCCATGTGAGAGCAAAGTGTAAAATCCGTGCGCGTCGGGAAATCTTGTGCTTGCCTGATGGCAAGATCGAATTTTCCTTCGGCGCAAAACAAAAATATCAACACCTGCCGCGCCCTCATCACATCCGACACATTCTTGGAATTTGCGGCAACATAATTAGCCTGCCTGACGGTTTCAAAAGCAATCTGCCGAGCGCGATCCCCAGCATAGATCCATCCGTTTTCGGGCAAGGAGAGTGACAGCCCCAAGTTCATGCAACGATTCATCAGTATGAGATTATTGGGGAACCGTTTCAAGCCATCCATTAGAACATCGTAAGCCGCAAGATAAGTGTCCGCCTCTCCATATCTTTGGATACTTTCGGCATCTGTGACGATCTTCCAAGCCTCTTCGTCCGCCGTTGTTCCCGTGATGCCAAACAGCACATCCGCACTGACTCCGAACACCGTAACTAAAGGAACTACCTGTGATATATCGGGCATTCCCGCATCATTTTCCCATTTAGAAACCGCTTGGCAGCTCACCCCCAACAGCTCGGCCAACTCTTCTTGCGTTAGATTTCTTTCCTTTCGCAGCCTTCTGATAATTTGTCCCATGGTTTCCTTCATAATGTGATCCTCCATTTTTGCTTCGGTACCGTATATATATCATAGCATATTTTAAGTCGCGGTTAAAGCGACTTGAAAATGATTTTTTTACAACGGTGCGTTGAACAAATCATACCTATCGATCAACCCGAAATACAAACAGCCGCCCCCGCGATTGCGGGGACGGCCGGTATATCACATAATATTGAACTAATCATTCCACGCAACAGAAACATCCTCGCCCCAATGATCAGAACCATACAGCTTGATCCTCTCATCGTTACAGGCGCATTTCTTGGCCTTGAAATCAATCATGATTTTAAAAAGCGTGCAGTCAACAAAGACTTTGTCTTTGCTTTCACGAATGACGAAAAGATTTTTCCTCAGATACTTCGGATGACACAGAGGAATCGCGCAATAAATGTTTTGGTGGTTGTAGTCAGTACCGTAAACACAAACCACGTCTCCTTCATTTTCTATAACGATACCATGGTGTTCAGTCTCAAACATATAGGCTTTTTTAAAAAGACCCAATTTTAAGGTTGTGTTACTTTGAATCAGCACAGTTCATCCTCGCTTTTTCAGTTTTTTGATCCGTTTATGCTTTGAATTTACAAGATCTGCAGAAATTTCTTTCTGCAGATCTTGCTATATAATAATGTAGGATCAAACCTCGGGAATCTCGATCTCGATCTCGCGGCCCAGCTTTGCGGACTTGGCGATACCGTCCAGAATAGCCTGGTTGTAGATGATCTGAGAGGTGGGAACGGGAGCCTGCGTGCCGTTCTTGCAAGCGTCCAGGAAGGAGCGGATCTTGCGGTCGAACAGGCTGGGGCCGCCGTCGTTGATGATCGGCACGGGCGTCTCGTAGTTGATGCCGCCGATGGTCTTGTAGATGGTCATGGGGCCGCCCACGGAGCCGTTCCAGCAGTCGGTGGAGGGAATGCGGAGACCGCCTTGGGTACCCAGAATGATGGTGTCACCGGGGGTGTCGATGTTCATGGCCCAAGCAATACGGAAGTCCAGAATGATACCGCCCTCGAGACGGATGAAGGCTGCGGCGAAGTCGTCAACGCCGAACTTGGCGGCGTACTCGGGGTTGTTGGGGTAGGTGGTGGGGTTCTTGCCGAAGAAGTCGGACTTGTAACCGGTGACCGTCAGAGGCTTGGGATAGCCGATGGCGTTCAGCACCATATCCAGGGAGTAGCAACCGATGTCAGCCAGCGCGCCGAGACCTGCGGTCTCGTCACGGATGAAGGTGACCTCCTTGAAGGGGGTGGGAATACCGCGACGGCGGCCGCCGCCGGTCTGGATGTAGTAGATCTTACCCAGCTCGCCGGACTCCACGATCTTCTTGATCATCTGCATATTGGCATCCAGTCTGGGCTGGAAGCCAATGGACAGCACCTTGCCGCTTTCCTTCTCGGCCTTCATGACCTCGATGGCCTCGTCCAGAGTGACGGTGAAGGGCTTCTCCAGCAGGACGTGCACACCCTTCTGCAGAGCGTAGATGGTGGGAGCGGCGTGCTGACGGTTGTACGTACAGACGGATACGGCATCCAGCTGCAAAGACTCGTCGTCCAGCATTTCCTTGTGGGAAGCATAATCGGTCTTGACACCCTCCACGCCGTGTTTCTTGAAGAACTCGGCGGCCTTACCGGGGATCAGGTCGGAGCCTGCCACGATCTCTACGTCGGGCATACGCTTGTAGGACTCAATGTGCGCGTCTGCGATCCAGCCGCAACCGATGATACCGACTCTCATTTTTCTGTTGGCATCTACTACCTTTTCATCCTTGGAACCGGAGTAGTCCAACAAAGCATCCATTTTTTCAGCCATGGTTGTAAGTCTCCTTTGTATTTGAGATTTTTTGTTGACTTTGGTTAATAAACCGCACAAGAGATATGCAGTTATGGGTATTATAACCCATATTTTTTAGTTCATTGAAAACCGCGTGTGAACAGACGGTTAACAACGAATTTTTTTATCAGTTGATTCCTTCCACAAGATACACGCCGCAATACGTATAAGGAACGACAGCGGAGAAATGGTTCACGCGCTCAGCGTATCCCACAGCGATCACGCGGCCTGTGAGCAGATCGGTGACCTTATAGTTCTTGTATTCCCCTTCCAGCTTGTCAAAGGGAATCTCTACCTTACAAACACCGCTGTTCGTTTCCTCGTTGTTGGCCACCACAATGACCATTTTGTTGCCCGCATAGCGCGCGTAATTTTCAAGCGAGGTGAGACCTTCCACCTGAACCTCGCAAATGTTGGTATCCTTGTGAGACAGGGGGTATTGCTCAAAGATCTCGGAATAGGTGCGGCGGATGGCGATCATTTGCTTGACGTCTTCATAAAAGTAGGTCTGATCCGCCTTGCTGCCCACAGCGCCGTAGTCCACGGCAATATCGTACAGCACCGCGCGATAAGGCATGGTCACGCCGAACTCGTCACCCATGTACCACAGGGGGATATAGGGCGCGTAGATGGCGGCGTAGCCGATCTTCAATCGGTTGCCGTTGACGTTTCTTTCCTGATAGTCGTGGTTGGTAATACAGTTGGTGTAGTAACGGAATCCGCCGCGCTTCATCATACCTTTGCCGCGCAGGGTATCGGTGACTATATTCAGGTATCCGTCCACGAAGAAGTTGACGGGATGCTGATACAGCGTGCCGCGATCCATGTCGATGACACCGTCCTGTTCCATGTCAAAGACGTTCTTGCGATCGGCCTCAGCCTCGGCCATGATCACAGGATAAATTCCCTGCTCGTTGCAACGCGTGCGGATGGCCTCAAACACCTCATAACCGGCCGTAAAGGGCTCGCAGTCACAGCGATAGCCGTCAGCGCCCGTCTTTTTCAGGTTTTCCACGGCATTGGTGATGAACCATTCCTTGAACTCGGCGTTCTGCCAGTTAAAGGCGGCGTTGCCCCATGCCTCGCCGTTGTACCAATCGGGATGCTCCTCAAACAGAGGAGAGGCGTACATTGTGCCCCAGGAGATGATATCCAAAAGGATATACACACCCTTGGAATGCGCATAGTCCACAAATTTTTTCAGCTCGTTCCAGCCCTCGGTCTGATCCTGCGTCCCCGTAAGGGCGGGCTCGATGCGGTGCAGACCGATATTGCCGTAGCCGTTGCCGCCCGCGCCGCGCTCGTACACGGGAGAGAGCCACAGAACGTTGACACCCGTCCGGGCGTAGAAATCGACAAGGTCATAGGAATCCTTGAACGCGCCGCCGATGGAGGCCGTATCAATGCGAAGCTCCACCATGACGGCGGTATCCAACCACGCAGGGGTCATGAGCTTACCGTTCTTATCCGAAGGAGCAAGCACCGTTTTGTCGCCTCCCTCGTAGGAGAGGAATTGGCTGTTGTCGATCTGATCCTCGGCGTAGGAGTAGGTGTAGCTCTCCACGGGAACCAGCAGATTTCCGTCGGAGTTCGCGCAGTATTGGGTCACGAAATAGCGGATGGCGCGTCCCATAGCCTCCGCGCTACCTGCGGTCACAGTGATGTTGCCCGTGGTCTCATGCACAGTCAGGGTGTAATCCAATCCCTCACCGGCATAGGACAGAGAAAGGGTCTTGCCCTCGCCGTTTTCGGCAACCACGGGGTGCGTACCGTATTTGGCATCCATGACAGCGGTCAGATATGCGATATCTCCGGCATTGGCAGCTTGCAGATCCGTGGCGGCCAGAATGGTATACTCCGTCCTGCCGTCAGCAATGACCGACACAGTCGTCTTGGATTCCATGGTGATTTCCTCCGGTTCGGTGGGCGTTTCAGCAGGCACTTCAGAAGGTTCCTCGGAAAACGCTTCGGTAGGCGCTTCGGTAGGCAGTTCTGTCGGAGATTCCGTCGGAACGTCGGTCGTCGGATCCGTCACGGCATCCGTTGCCGCAGAGGTTTCGGCGGGATCCGTTGCGTCCTCATTACCGCTGCTGCAGGCGATCAGAACCACCGTCAAAAGACACAGGGCGAGGACGAGCAGGAGGCGGATGTGTTTCATAGCGTGTGTCCTTTCTATCTGAAGGGTAGGGCGGGGGCTTGCTCCCGCCATTCTATCCCAAGCTGATCTTATGAAAGCGTTTTTCTCGGCGGGAGCAAGCCCCCGCCCTACAGAATCAAAGACTCTTCAAATATTCAGGGGGCCCCCCCATATGGGATCAAAGACTCTTCAAATAATCAATGCTCTTCTTTGCGCACTCGATGGGGGTAAGACCCATGGAGGGCTGATCCTGCTCCACCACCAGCCACTTGGCGCCTGCGTCCTCGGCGGCTTTGATGATGGCAGGCATATCCTGTACGCCAAAGCCCACGGGACGGAACTCGAAGGGATTTTCTTCCACGGCCTTGTCCTCGGACTCGATGCCGATGAGCTCATACATATGCTCGGACTTGCCGCCCGCGTAGTCCTTCAGATGCACCACGGGAGCGCGGCCGCTGAACTTACGGACGTATGCGGCAGGCTCCTCACCGCCCACACGCACCCAGCAGGTATCCAGCTCGGTCTGGAGCAGGTCGGCGGGGACGGTATCGTACAGCACCTCCAGGGCGTACTTGCCGTCGATCTTCTCAAACTCAAAATCATGGTTGTGGTACAGGAGGGTCATGCCCAGCTCCTTCGCCACCTTACCCAGCATTTCGGCATTCTCCACCACCTTGGCAAAGCCCTCGGTACCGGGACGGCACTCGGGGGTCAGATAGGGGATGGCCACGTACTCACAGCCGATGGCGGCATAGTCGGACAAAACACCCTTGGGGTCGGCAACCATGTCGTAGTAGGGAACGTGAGCGGAGATGGGGGTCAGGCCGATCTCGGCGCAGAGAGCCTTGACCTCAGCGGCGGTCTTGCCGTGAAGGCCGGCAAATTCCACGCCCTCGTAGCCCATGGCCTTGATGGCTCTGAGGGTGCCTTCAAAATCGGCGGCGGCCTGGTCGCGGACGGTGTACAGTTGGATGGCAATTGGTAACATAGGTTCTCCTTCCCGGGATGCCTTGGCGTGTATTTCGGATTTTACGATCCCTCGTAGGGGCGAACAGTGTTCGCCCGTTGTATCAACCGCATATATCTTGCGAAATGGGTTTCTCGGGCGAACACTGTTCGCCCCTACAACATCGTATATACCAATACACAGTTCAAGTATCCCCTGCCGTTGATCGGCAAAATATACTATATAAATATGTAGAACTCCATAAGAGTATCTGAAATAATGATACCATAGATCGCCCAAAGTGTCAAGCGGTTTGGACAAAAAAGCGCCCTCGGCGATCTCGAAATTTGTTTGGGTAAAACAAAACCGCAACCATGATCTCACGGTTGCGGGTTGCTTTTATTCATCAAAATAAAACAAGTCCTCAAATTTTTTATCGAGGGCGATACACAGCACCAAGGCCAGCTTGGCGGTGGGGTTGAATTGCCCCGTCTCGATGGAACTGATGGTATTGCGGGACACGCCCACCATGTCGGCCAGTTCGCTTTGGGACAGACGGGCGGCGACGCGCGCCTCCTTGAGGCGGTTGCGTAGGATCAAGGTATCATTCATGAGCGGTCACCCCATCAAATGATAATTTAAATAAAGGAAAACATCTCCGACAAACAGAAGCAGGCTGGCGATCCCCATGAACCAATCATACTTTTTCCCAACCTTCACGGCGCAAAACAGATGCAGGACAGTATTCGTTCCAAATAAGATCATCATGCCCGGTGTTTTATATGCGGAAATGTCATACCGAATTTCTTCAAATACAGTAGTCGCGAAACAGATCAGAATAACGAACAAATGTGCCAGTCCGTACGCATCCAAGCGAACCTTTCGCTCCCGCTCGTCCCCGCCTCGGTTTTCCTGTCGGCTTTTTTCGAGAATGTCTTCTTTCTTCATACAGAAACCTCCTTGCCAAGTTTTCTTGTCAACTGTATTATAACATTGCCAAGTTTACTTGTCAAGAGGTTTTGAGAAACTTTTTGTATTTTTTTATATCAGCAAGGTCGCGCATTGACAATCCCCCCAAAATATGCTATACTACCCATATCACCCCCAAGGAGGCCGTCATGTCCATCGCCACAACCACCTATAAATCCCGCCCTGCGCTGGCGGTCAAAACCTCGGCGCTCACCGCCCTGTTCCTCCCCGAAGACGGCGGCAAGCTGGCCTCCGTCACGGCCGCCGATGGGTTCGAGTTTCTCTGTCAGAATCCTTCGCCCGACTATGCGCCGCTTGCTTATGACGGCAGTTATGTCAACGCGGAATGTGCATCCTTTGACGATTTGTTTCCCACGATCGACCCCTACACCCTCCCCGACGGCGAGTACGCAGGGGTCACCTACCCCGACCACGGAGAGATGTGTCGCCTTGCCTATACGGTCACACCGCGCGGCTCGGGAGTTGCTTTGTCCGCATCCTCCCGCATCCTCCCCTTGACCTATGAAAAAGTCATCACGCCGCAAGCCGACGGCAGTCTGACAGTCACATATGCCGTCGAAAACCGCAGCAACCAATCCCTCCCCTTCATCTGGGCGGCGCACTGTATGCTCCGCGGGCAGGACGATCTCCGCATTGTCACCCCCTACCCCCAAGGCAGCCCCATCACCTATATGTTCGGCGCGACCCCCGCCGACGGTCTCCCCCTCGATCGGCTTTCGGGGTATCAGCCAGGGCTTGGCCGCGCCTACAAATACTACTTCGACGAGCCCTCCGACGGCGGCTTTGTCGGTGCCGTCTATCGGGATTCGGGTCACCGCTTTGAGATGGACTTCGGTACCCCCTTCGGCTCTGCCCTGCCCTACCTCGGTATATGGATCAACAACGGTAAATTCAAGAACTACTATAACATCGCGCTGGAATGCGCCACCGCCCCCTATGATGCCCCCGACCGCGCCATGCAAAGCGGCTATTGTTCGGAAATACCGAAGGGGAACAGGTGGGAATTCACTTTGAGGATCAGAGTGGAATAATTTCCGCAAATCTTTTCGGGAGCATATGGAATGCTCCCCCACAGAATCATCTCCTGAACCACCGTGGGGGCGAATTCTATATCCGCCCGTATGGGATGGTCAAGACCTCAACCGTTTATTCAAAAATCATCACCGAAAGGAAACAAACATATGAAAAACCCCAAGATCATCGGCCCCGGCAGCAGCAACGTAGATCTGACCGGCTTTGCTCCCAAGCTCCCCACGGCGGGTGAGACCGTCATGGGTACCCGTCTGGCCATCGGCCCCGGCGGCAAAGGCTCCAACCAGATGACCGCCGCCGCACGCGCGGGCGGTGACGTATACTTCATCACCCGTCTGGGCGAGGACACCTTCGGCAAGGTACTGGAGGCGCATTTTGACCGCGAGGGCTTCCGCAAGGATCACATTCTGATCTCGGACGAGGTGGACACCGCCTGCGCCCTCATTGAGATCGACGAGGCCGACGCTCAAAACCGTATCATGGTCATTCCCGCCGCCAACAGTCACGTAGGCCGCGATGAGGTCATGGCCGCCGAAGGAGATTTTGCCACCTGTGACGTGGTGCTGACCCAGCTGGAGATCAACATGACAGGTGTCATGGCCGCCGCAGAGCTTGCAAGAAAGTACAACAAGCCCTTCATTCTCAATCCCGCGCCTGCCCTTCCCTTGCCCGACGAGATCTGGGCCTTCGTGGACTGGTTCACCCCCAACGAGACCGAGGTCACCCTTTACACGGGCGTGGAAGTGAACAACGACGATGATGCCCGTGCCGCCGCCAAGGTCCTCCTTGACAGAGGCGTGAAGAACGTGGTCATCACTCTCGGCAAACGCGGTGCTTACTGGACGGACGGTAAAAACGAGGCCATCGTGCCCGGTTATCCCGTCAAGGCCGTGGAGACCACGGGTGCAGGAGACACCTTCAACGGCGCTTTCGCCGTAGCCTTGGGCGAAGGAAAATCCCCTGTGGATGCGCTGGCCTTTGCCAACGCCGCCGCCGCCATTTCGGTGACGAGACACGGTGCTGCCGAGTCGGCGCCCCAGCGGGACGAGATCGAAGCTCTGGTAAAATAATACAAACTACAGGGGATAGGGACGGACACATGGCCGTCCCTGTTTCTTTTGGCGCCGTTTTCAAAACAACCCGATATACCAATTTTTCAACCCCAAAACTATTGATTTTTTCATTGTGTTGTGATAAAATAAATTGTTGGTCACCTCTAAAAACTCTCTTGGCGTAGAATCCGTGGTAACTTTTCCGTCATATTTCACATATTTTTCTTCGCGTAGCTCCACTACGCGTGCGAAAAATTGTATCATCTGACGAAAAACTTCCTCACGGCTCTCTCGCCAACAGAGTTTTTAGAGGTTCCCTATTCTGCCAATGATCCGAAAAGAGGTGATCCGATGCTCTTTGGAAAGCACATCAACAAATACTATCTGCGCCACTTGCCCACGCTTTTGTTGGGTCTTTTGGCGTTGGTGCTGGTGGATTATATGCAGCTCGTCATCCCCGAGATGTACCGCATGACCGTCAACGGCATCAACGACGGTGTTGTCCTGCACGAGGGCGTGGAAAAGGCATTTACCATGGATTTTCTGCTCGACGAGATCTGCCTCCCCCTCATGATCGTGATTTTCGCCATCGTATCGGGGCGTTTTCTATGGCGCATTTGCTTCCGCGGCGCGGCCATCAAGATGGAGACACATCTGCGCGGCCGTATGTTTGACCATTGCAAGGAACTTTCTCAGCAATACTACCAGGTACACAAGGTCGGCAACCTCATGACCCTGTTCACCAACGATCTCGAAACCGTACAGGATTGCTTCGGTTGGGGCGTTCTGATGTTTTTCGACGCGCTCTGCCTCGGCATGATGGCGCTCTATAAAATGTATCTCATGAACCCCATGCTCACCCTGCTCTCCCTCATTCCCATGGGCTTCCTTCTGGCCATCGGCGCGATCCTTGACCACCGTCTGGAAAAGAAATGGGATGCCCGCCAGGAGGCCTTCTCCGCCATGTCGGATTTTTCGCAGGAAAGCTTTTCGGGTATCGCCGTCATCAAGGCCTTTGTCAAGGAGACCGTGGAGCTCATGTCCTTCAAAAAGCTCAACAAAACCAACGAAGAGACCAACGTAGCGTACACACGCATCTCCACGCTTCTGAGCATCGGCGTTACGCTGTTTGTGGAATCCGTCATTTGCGTGATCCTCGGTTACGGCGGCTATCTGGTCTGGAACGGCACCTTTGACGCGGGACAGCTCGTGGAATTCATTGGCTATTTTACCTCGCTGGTATGGCCCATCATGGCGGTCTCCCAGCTCATTGAAATGCGCTCCCGCGGCAAAGCCTCCCTCAAGCGCATCGGCGATCTTTTAGAGGCCAAGCCCGACGTGGCAGACGCACCCGACGTCATCGAGCCCGCACCGCTCAAGGGCGACATCGAATTCAGAAACCTCACCTTCCGCCATCCGGGCGGAGAATATGACGCACTCACCGACGTATCCTTTTCCATCAAGGCAGGAGAGCAGGTCGGTATCATCGGCAAAACGGGCGCGGGCAAGACCACGCTGGTGGATCTCCTCCTGCGCACCTACAACGTCCCCGACGGCACCCTCTTTGTGGACGGCTATGACGTTAACCGCATCCCCATCCGCACCGTCCGTCAGTTCGCGGCCTACGTCCCGCAGGACAATTTCCTGTTCAGCGATACCATTTCCCACAACATCGCCTTTGCTCTGGGCGAGGCTGACCCCGAAACCGTAGAAGCCGCAGCCAGGCTGTCGGATATCCACGACAACATCTCGGAATTCAAGGACGGCTATGAGACCGTGCTGGGTGAGCGCGGCGTGACCGTCTCGGGCGGTCAGAAACAACGCATCTCCATCGCCCGTGCCCTGCTCAAGGACGCAAGCCTGCTCATTCTGGACGATGCTGTTTCGGCGGTAGACGTCAAGACCGAAAAGGTCATCCTTGAAAATCTCCGCCGCGAGCGCAGCGGCAAGACCACCATCCTCATCGCCCACCGCATTTCCACGGTGGAGCGTATGGACAAGATCATTTTCATCGACGACGGCCGCATTGTTGCGGTTGGAGATCACAAGACCCTGTACGACACCTGCCCCGAATATCACCGCATGGTGGAGCTGCAAAAGCTGGACGACGAAGCCGCGTCGTCTGCGTCGGCATCCGTCGGAAAGGAGGCCTGTGCTCATGCGTGAATTTTTTCCTTTGATCATCGTGGGCGCTGTTTTGGGTATCGTATCCCTTGTTTTCGTCATCGCCTTCATGACCATCCGCAAGCAAAAAGAGGCCATCGGCTTTGACCGCAACATGAAGGACGGCGAGATCACCCGCCGCCTCCTCGTCTATGCCAAGCCCCATATCGGGAGCTTTGCCTTTGTTCTGTTCCTCATGATCTTCTCCATCGCCTACGATATTGTCTCCCCCATCCTGATGGGCCATATCGTGGAGATCATCAAAGCGGATTTTGAAATGTCCTACCTGCTTTCCATGGTAGCCATTTACGGCAGTATCCTTGTCGTTTCCCTGATCTGCAGCTATTTTCAGGCGATCATTCTACAAAAAACGGGACAAAAGATCGTCTCCAGCATCCGTGAGGATCTCTTTGTCCACATCGAAAAGCTCTCCCATAACCAGATGGGCAGCATCCCCGTAGGCAAGCTCGTCACCCGCGTGACCAACGATACGGGCGCCATCTCCATGATGTTCACCAATCTGATCGTCAATCTCATCAAGAATTGCTTTGTCATCATCGGTGTGCTCACCGCCATGCTTTGCCTCAACTATATGCTTACCCTCATGGTGCTGTGCTTTGTTCCCTTCATCGTGCTGTTTACCATGATCTTCCGCAAGTTCTCCCGCAAGGCTTACCGCCGCGTCAAGGACGGCACCACCGACATCAACACCTTCCTCTCGGAGAATCTGTCGGGCATGAAGATCATTCAGATCTTCAACCGCGAGGAGGGTAAAAAAGCCGAATTCGACCAAAAGAATACTTCGCTGGGTCGCGCCAAGCGGGGAGAGATGCTGGTGTTCAGCATCTTCCGTCCCCTCGTGTATATGCTGTACGTCTCTTCTGTGCTCTGCCTCCTGTATCTGGCGGCGCGGGGTGTTATCAAGGACGTGGAGTTCTTGGGACAGACCATCACGGGCGGCCTTGTGGTCACCTTCTATTCCTACATCAATAAGTTCTACAACCCCATCCAAAACCTTGCCGAGCAGTTCAACTGGTTGCAGTCGGCCTACGCCTCTGCCGAGAAGATCTTCACCATCTTCGATATGGTGCCCGAGGTGCAGGACGCACCCGACGCCATTGAGCTCACAGAGGTCAGGGGCGAGATCGAATTTCGCGACGTGTGGTTTGCCTACAAGGAGGGCGAATGGGTCCTAAAGGGCGTATCCTTCCACGTAAACGCAGGGGACACCGTTGCCTTTGTGGGCGCTACGGGCTCGGGAAAAACCACCATCCTCTCCCTGCTCTGCCGCAACTGGGACATTCAGAAGGGTCAGATCCTCGTGGACGGCCGCGACATCCGCACCGTCAAAATTTCTTCCCTCCGTCGCCACTTCGGGCAAATGCTGCAGGACGTGTTCCTCTTTGAGGGAACCATCCGCTCCAACATCCTGCTTGGCTCGGAGGGCATCGATGACGAAGCGGTCTGGAAAGCCTGCCGTTACGTCAACGCCAACCACTTCATCGACAAGCTCCCCGGGGGACTGGACGAAGAGGTCCGCGACCGCGGCAACAACTTCTCTGCGGGACAGCGTCAGCTTTTGTCCTTTGCCCGCACCATCGTGCACAAGCCCTCGGTGATGATCCTCGACGAGGCAACCGCCAACATCGACACCGAGACCGAGCTTCTGATCCAGGATTCTCTGGAAAAGATGATGAACATCGGCACCATGCTCATGGTGGCGCACAGGCTTTCCACCATCCGACACGCGGACAAGATCATTTATCTTTCCCACGGAGAGATCTTAGAGGAAGGCACCCACGCCGAGCTTCTGTCCCTGAAGGGCCGCTACTACGACCTCTATTCCATGCAGTTTGAAAAAGAACGGCTGGCTAAGGATGCAACGACATAAAAAAGCACGACACCCCGCCGAAAGACGGGGTGTCGCAGCATTTCGGAGCCATAACCGTTGCTTTGTATGCCATTCCCCCACGCACGGAGAACGGCACACAAAGCGGCAGAGCACAGAGGCCGCCTGAGACATGAAAAGAGAACGGCCTCCCAAGTCCTCATGAAACAAAACGCATCGGTGTGCGGCCGCATCTTCGACCGCATATTCCCCGCCCAAGCCGCAAGCGCGGCTCTTTTTTTCGAACACCGTGTTCTGCCTTCACGGTCACGGTGGTCGGTGGCGGGATATCCTCGTTATATCTCAAATCCTTATTTTGCGAGCATAAGGATTTGGCGTTTTGCCTCACTCAGAGAACTTCAAAAAGAAAATGACGCTTCGGGCGGACAACAAAAAATCCGCACCCAAAGCATAGAAGTGCTTGGCGCGGATGAAAAATCCGTCAAGAAAAAACCTATCTGCCGAAAACCTCTTGCAAAACTCAAAAGAATATGTTATAATATCTTTTGGGTGCCGGTCATCCGGTTGTATAGGTGTGCCTCGTTCACTTCTATGCAGGGCTGTCGTATTGCGAGTGCGACAGCCTGCCTTTTTGTTTACGGCTCTATTATACTTCAAATCTCAGAATTTGTCAATACGTTTGCAGGAAAATCCTCCCCGCCCTTCAAAAAAACGCCAAAACCTATTGACAAAGCAGAAAAAACATGATATACTGACGCTACAAAAGATAGAGGCGCACCTTGATAAGAGTAACCACCGCGGATAAGCCCGCGCAGGCGTTGCGGTCGTGAAAGGGTCGGGTGCCGAAGATCCTCCGTTTCGCGCGCGGTGGAATCTGGCAACTCGGATAAGATCCGTTTTGCTGTCGCAGAAATGCGGAGTGCTATCCTGCTGATCTCCCTGACAGGGAGACTATGTGTTTGCATCACTTGCATCAAGGCAGAGTACACCGCAGTTTTGCGTGGATCTGCCTTTTCCTTTGTCACAAAGCCACACAAAAATAAAGCTTTTGATTTTTCCCTCATCCGCCGCCCGCCGCAGAAGCTGGGCGACACCTTCCCCCGGAGGGGAAGGCATCCCTCTTTTGAAGAAAGGAATCCTCTATGAAAAACACAATTTTTACCGGCGCAGCCACCGCCATCATCACCCCTCTTACCAACAATGAAATCAATTATGAGCAGTTCGCGCGTCTCATTGAATGGCAGATCAGCGAGGGCATTGACGCCATCGTGGTCTGCGGCACTACGGGCGAAGGCTCGACCTTGACCGACGAGGAGCACCGCGAGGCCATCCGTTTCTGCGTGGAGCAGGTCGCAGGCCGCGTTCCCGTCATCGCAGGTACGGGCTCCAACGATGCCGCCTACGCCATCGACCTGACCAAGTTTGCCTGCGAGGTGGGTGCCGATGCCATGCTGCTGGTTACTCCCTACTACAACAAGGCCACCCAGAACGGCCTGATCAAGTTCTTCACCGCCATTGCGGATGCCAGCACCAAGCCTGTCATCCTCTACAACGTTCCCTCCCGCACGGGCTGTAATTTGCTTCCCGCGTCGGTGGCCGTGCTGGCGGATCACCCCAACATCGTAGCCATCAAGGAAGCCTCGGGCAACATCTCTCAGATCGCCGAGCTGGCCGCGCTGGTGGGTGACAAGATCGACATTTATTCGGGCAACGACGACCAGATCGTCCCCATCCTCGCCCTCGGCGGCAAGGGTGTCATCTCGGTTCTGTCCAACCCCATGCCTCGCGCCACCCACGAGATCTGCCAAAGATTCTTTGACGGCAATATCGAAGGCAGCCGCAAGCTGCAGCTGGAGCTTCTGGATTTCGTGAACGCCCTGTTCTGTGAGGTCAATCCCATCCCCGTCAAGGCCGCCATGACTGCCATGGGCTACTGCGACGACGAGCTCCGTCTCCCCCTCACCCCCATGGAGGATGCCCACAAGGAAAAGATGCTGGGCATGATGAGGGAGCTGGGATTGATTCAGTAAGAGAAATTGTTGTTTGCGGGCAGTGCCCGCGGCCAATATCGCGTGGCACTCTTCAAAGCGAAGGTGTATCACCCGATAGAAAGTACAACGGTAAATTGTTGTTTAGCGGAGGATTAACGAAAACCCGTAGGGGCGACCCTGTGTGGTCGCCCGTCGTCCCGACATCGACAAAACCCTTGTGGGTCAAAATCTTTTTGGCGGGAGGCCACACAGGGCCTCCCCTACGGCCACGTTGGTTAAAAGCCCGTAAACAACAATTTATATGACCAACCTCTTGTCGGGTGATACGCTTTTGACACGGAGAGTGTCACGCGATATTGGCCGGCGGCACTGCCGCCTAAACAACAATTTACACTCCCAAATCCAAAAAGAAAGGATCAACATATATGAACATCCTGATCTGCGGCATTGGTGGCCGCATGGGTCACGAGGTAGCCCGGCTGGCGTTGGACGGCTATCAGGGCGCGGCTCCCGCGTGTGGCGTGGACATCCGACCCGTTGAAGGCTTTGATTTCCCTGTATACGAGGGCTTGGATGCCATTCCCGAGGATGCCGCCATTGATTGCATCATTGATTTTACCTTCCACACCGGCACACCTGCGCTGATGGATTTTGCCGTCGCGCGCCGTCTGCCTGTTGTGGTCGCGACTACGGGACACACCCCCGAGGAGCTGGCCGCCATCCGCAAGGCCGCCGATACCATCCCCGTATTCCACGCTGCCAATATGTCTCTGGGCATTGCTCTCCTTTGCGAGCTGGCAAAGACCACCGTCAAGGCATTCCCCGACGCGGATATTGAAATCGTGGAGGTTCACCATAACCGCAAGCTGGACGCGCCCAGCGGTACGGCACTCGCGTTGGCTGATGCCATCCGCACCGTGCGGGACAAGGCATTTTACGTCTTTGGTCGCCACGGACACGCGGGGCGCACCCCCGATGAGATCGGCATCCACGCCCTGCGCATGGGTAACGTGGTAGGCGAGCATAAGGTCATCGTGGCCACCGACTCCCAGACCATCACGCTCGAGCATCAGGCGCATAGCCGCGCGCTCTTTGCCGAGGGCGCTCTGACCGCCGCGGCTTATCTTGTGGAGCAAGCCCCCGGTCTGTATGATATGCAGTCCATGATTGAGGGATAAGGAATACGAGGGGCTCTGCCCTTGTCCCCCGCAAGGAACCTTTTCGAGAAAAGGTTTCTTGACCTCCTAAAGCTTCTCCACCAAAAAGAGGCTTGACCAAGTGAAAGAAAGCGGAATCCTTTGGATCCCTCGAGGGAAGTTCGCATCATTTTGGGGGCTTAACAAGTCGCCCATGTGGGTCCCTACCCCTCAGCTATAACAACCTTATGAAACATCTCATTCATTTCACCAAAATGCACGGCGCAGGCAACGATTATATCTATCTTGACCGCATGGATCCCGCTCTGCCGCCACTTCCCTTGCCCCCTGCGGAGCTTGCCCGTCGGATGTCCCCGAGGCACACCGCTGTCGGGGCTGACGGACTCGTTTTGATCCTGCCCTCCGACGTAGCCGACGCCCAGATGCGGATGTTCAACGCCGACGGCAGCGAGGGCGCGATGTGCGGCAATGCCATCCGTTGCGTGGGCAAATATCTGCACGACGAAGGCTACGCCACCAAAACAGACTTGACAATAGAGACCCTTTCGGGCATCAAGCATCTGACCCTGCACCAAAAGGACGGAAGTCATGTGGATTCCGTTACCGTGGATATGGGGATGGCATCCTCTGCCCCCCGTGACGTTCCTCTCTCCTGCGACCTTCCCCTGATCGACACACCCGTGTCCGTTTTGGAGCATACCTATCGCCTCACCGCGCTGTCGGTGGGCAATCCCCACGGCGTTATTTTTACAGATGATCTGTGCGCGCTTGACCTTCCAACCATCGGTGCTGCATTGGAGCATCACGCGCTTTTCCCCGACCGCGCCAACGTGGAATTTGTCCGTGTGACAAGCCGCAACCGCTTGGAGCTTCGGGTATGGGAACGCGGTAGCGGCGAAACAAAGGCCTGCGGCACGGGTGCGTGTGCATCTGTCGCAGCGGCGGTGCTTTTGGGGTATTGCGATCCCGACGTTCCCGTCACCGTCGCCATGACCGGCGGATCTCTCACCGTGCGAGCTACCCAAGACCTGCACCTTTTCATGACGGGAGACGCTGTGCGTGTGTACGACGGCGTTTACGAGATCTGATGAAACTTTTCTGCAAATTGGAGTTTATCCCGTCCTCCTACATTTTCAACAAGGAGACTTCATATGGAATATAAAATCATCGGCGGCTCCTTCCCCGCCATTTCCTGCCGTTTACAGGATAACGAATCCATGATCGCCGAAAGCGGCGCTATGATCTGGATGTCCCCCAATATGGAGATGTCCACCCGCGGCGGCGGCATCGGCAAGATGTTCTCCCGCGCGTTTTCCGGAGAAAATCTCTTCCAAAACGTCTACACAGCTCATGGGCAGGGGCTTATAACCTTTGGCTCCAGCTTCCCCGGGGAGATCCTGCCTCTGGACATTGCCCCCGACCGCGAGGTCATTTTGCAAAAGAGCTCTTTTCTCGCCTCCGAAGCCGGAGTTTCCATGTCCATTCACTTCAACCGAAAGCTCGGTGCGGGCTTTTTCGGCGGCGAGGGCTTTATCATGCAACGCCTGAGCGGTTACGGCAAAGCGTTTGCCGAGATCGCGGGTGATCTCATGGAATACACCCTGGACTACGGCCGTCAGCTCGTTGTCAGCACAGGCAATCTCGTAGGCTTTGAGCCGTCGGTGCAAATGGACATCCGTCAGGTGCCCGGTATCAAAAACAAGCTCTTCGGCGGCGAAGGATTTTTCAACACCATCCTCACAGGCCCCGGTAAGGTCTGGGTACAGACCACCTCCATCTCGGGTATGGCCGCGTCCCTCGCCCCCTATCTTCCCATCAACAACGACAACTAATCCCAACAGGAGACTTGATATATGATCTGTTCGAATCTGTCCGTCAATCCGCAAGGCCATCTTTGCATCAACGGCGCTGACACGGTCGCCCTTGCCAAGCAATACGGTACCCCCCTCTATATCATGGATGAAGACCGCATCCGCGAGAATTGCCGCACCTATCTGACCGCCATGAAGGAGGCATTCGGTGACACCGCCTGCCCTCTTTATGCCAGCAAGGCGGCCTCCTTCCGCCAGATCTACCGCATCATGAAGGAGGAGGGCATGGGTGTGGACGTGGTATCCTCGGGTGAGGTATACACGGCGCATTCTGTGGGCTTCCCCATGGAAAAGGCCTATTTCCACAGCAACAACAAGACCGACGCCGATATCTCCTACGCCATGGACTGCGGGATCGGCTATTTCGTGGCAGATAATTACGAGGAGCTGGATGCAGTCGAGCGTATTGCCGCCGAGAAGGGGCTCCGTCAGAAGGTACTCCTCCGTCTGACCCCCGGCATTGATCCCCACACCTATGCAGCCGTCGCCACGGGCAAGGTGGACTCCAAATTCGGCTCCGCCATTGAAACGGGGCAGGCTGAGGCCATCACCGCCTATGCCCTGAGGCTCTCCCACGTAGAGCTGATGGGCTTCCATTGTCATGTCGGCTCACAGGTCTTTGACTCCGACGTATTCCTCCGCGCCTCTGAGATCATGCTGGAGTTTATCGCGCATATCAAGGCAGTCTACGGCTATACCGCGCCCGAATTGGATCTGGGCGGTGGATACGGTGTGCGCTATCTGGCATCTCATCCCGAAATCGACATCGCCGCCAACATCCGTGAGGTGGCCGCCGCCATGAAAGAAAAGTGCGCCGCGCTGGGGCTGGAGCTGCCCGCTGTCCGCATGGAGCCGGGTCGCAGCATCGTGGCCGACGCGGGACTCACGGTCTACACCGCAGGCACGGTCAAGCGCATTCCCGGCTACAAGAATTATGTATCCGTGGACGGCGGCATGACCGACAACCCCCGCTTTGCCCTGTACGGCTCCCCCTACACCGTTCTGCTCGCCAATCGCGCATCCGAGGACTACGAAAAAGACGGCGAGACCTTCACCTGCTCGGTCGTCGGCCGTTGCTGTGAAAGCGGTGACATTCTGCAAGAAAACGTCATCCTTCCCGCAAACGTGACCCGTGGGGATCTTGTGGCAGTTCTCACCACAGGCGCGTATAACTACGCCATGTCCTCCAATTACAACCGCATTCCGAAGCCTCCCGTGGTCATGGTAAAGGACGGCGAAAGCTACGTTGCCGTCAAGCGCGAGACCCCCGAGGATGTTTGCCGAAACGATCTCTGATAGACAAACCGCAAACAAAAAAACGATCGCCCCGTGTTTGATGCACGAAGCGATCGTTTTTTTGTTTTTATTGTGACCTTTAAATTTTTCACTCGGCGCACGCCGCTTTGATGATCTCCACAGCCTCGGCAAGAACATCCATGGGGATATTCAACGCAGGCAAAAGTCTTACCTTATCCTTGGCAGTGAGGCACAAAACACCCTTGTCCATACAGGCTTTCAGGACTTCTCCCGCAGGCTTGACGGTCTTGATGCCGATCATCAGTCCCATACCGCTGACGGATTCCACACCTACCGCACCTTCCAAAGCCGAGAACACATAGGTGCTCTTTTCACGCACCTCGGCGAGAAAAGCCTCGTCCATGCGCTCGATGACAGACACAGCCCCCGCGCAGGCGATGGGGTTGCCGCCGAAGGTGGAGCCGTGGTCGCCAAAGCCCAGCACGTTCTGTACCTTTTCGGACATGAGGGTCGCGCCCAAAGGAAGACCGCCGCCGAGACCCTTGGCGGTGGACACCACGTCGGGGGTGATACCGAAGTTCATGTAGGCGTACAGCGCCCCCGTGCGTCCGTTGCCCGTCTGTACCTCGTCGATGATGAGGATGATGTCATTTGCCTTGGCATACTCAGCCACGGCAGTAACAAATTCCTTGTCCAGCGCGATGACGCCGCCCTCGCCCTGCACACATTCCAGCATGATGCCCGCAACTTTGCCAACGCCCACGGTCTCCACGGTGGCCTTGAAAGCCTCGAAATCATTGGCAGGGGTATGAACAAAGCCGGGAGTCAGGGGTTGGAACAGCTTGTGGAAATGATCCTGTCCCGTGGCGGCCAAAGTGGTCAGCGTACGGCCGTGGAAAGACTTTTCCAGCGTGATGATGGTATAGCAATCCTCGCCCTTCTTGTCGGCAGCGTACTTTCTCGCCACCTTGATGGCGCACTCGTTGGCCTCTGCACCCGAGTTGGCAAAGAACACCTTGCTCATGCCCGTGCGGGTGCAGAGCATCTCGGCCAGACGGGCGCAAGGCTCGGTGTAGTACAGATTAGACATATGCTGCACCTTGCCGAGCTGCTCGGTGACAGCGGCGACCCATGGATCGTCCGCGATGCCCATGGAGGTGACGCCGATGCCGGAGCCCATGTCGATATACCGCTTGCCGTTTTCGTCGTAGACCTCAGAGCCCTTGCCTGAAACGATGGTCACGGGGAAGCGGTTATAGGTATTGGCAACGTATTGCTTGTCGGTGGATTGGATGGTACTCATTCGTTGATACTCCTTGTTCAAAAATAGCAGATGGGGCAATTCCCCTACGGATGTTCACAAAGATTCGTGTGGGTTCGAGTCCCACACGGAGAACGAAGTTCTTCTGATAAATATACCTGCCTCGACAGATCAAATTTCGTCCTCACTTCCTCTCGGGCATGTGATCTCTGAAATATATTTTCCTTTTTGAAAGTTCTTGAAGGGGGTTCGGGGGGAACTTCTTTCAAGAAGTTCCCCCCGTCGTACTCTTTACTCCTTATCACCCACCACCATGGTACCTGCGCCCTCGTCGGTGAGCAGCTCCATGAGGATGGCGTGAGGGATACGGCCGTCCATGATGGTGACGGTCTGCACGCCCGCGTTGATGGCCTCGATACAGCAGTCCACCTTGGGGATCATGCCGCCCGAGATAATGCCTTCCTCATACAGCTTGCGTGCTTCGGGAACGGTGATGCCCGTAATGAGGGTAGAGGGATCGTCCTTGTCGCGGAGGATACCCGCCACGTCGGTCATCATGATGAGACGGGCGGCGCCCAAAGCGCCTGCGATATAGGCCGCGGCGGTGTCGCCGTTGATGTTGTAGACGTTGCCCTGGTGGTCGCTGGCCACGGTGGACACCACGGGGATATAATTCTTCTCCAGAAGGTCGGTGATGGGACGGGTGCGGATCTTAGTGATCTCACCCACATAGCCCAGACGCTCATCCTTGATGCGTGCCTCGATGATGCCGCCGTCCATACCCGAAAGACCCACGGCGTGACCGCCCTTCATCTGGAGCAGGGTGACGAGAGACTTGTTGACCTTGCCCGCCAGCACCATCTGCACGATATCCACGGTCTCCTTGTCGGTGACTCTGAGGCCATCCACGAATTCGGGCTTCTTGCCCAGCTTTTTCATCATGTCGCTGATCTCAGGGCCGCCGCCGTGGACAAGCACCACCTTGACGCCGATGAGCCAAAGCAGGGCGATGTCCTCCATGACCTGCTGCTTCAGCGTCTCGTCGATCATGGCGTTGCCGCCGTATTTTACCACAACGATCTCGCCGTTGTATCTTTTGATGTAAGGCAACGCCTGGGTCAGAACCTGCGCGCGCTGTGCGTTAGAAAATTGGTTGTTCATGATGACTCCTTTTGTTTATGTGGGGAACTTCTTGAAAGAAGTTCCCCACACCCCTCAAGAACTTTTAAAAAATAATTTAGGAAAACGAGAGGATAGCGGGAAGTATTTTTTTACCCCCATGGGGTCCCTGCCCCATTCGCATGTAAGGGAATGCGCAAGGGGGGCACCGCACTGCAAGCAGTGCATGAAAAAGTTCCCCACACCCCTCAAGAACTTTTTGTTTTTTCTATAACCTTTTTGAGATTTTTGCGGGGGTTTGGGGGAGCTTTTTGCAAAAAGCTCCCCCAAGCGTACTCTTACGTTCTATAATCTCCGTTGATCTTTACGTAGTCGTAAGTCAGATCACAGCCCCAAGCCGTGGCAGACACGTTGCCGTCGCCCACCGACACGAGGATCTCGATCTCGCGCTCAAGCAGGATCTCCTTGGCGATCTCCTCGGAAAACTCCACCCCTGCGCCGTCCTTGCAAACAAGGATCTCGCCCTTGGGGGAGCGGAAGGACACGTCCACACGGTGAACGTCCACGTCGGCACCGCTGTATCCGATGGCACACAGCACGCGGCCCCAGTTGGCATCCGCGCCGAACATAGCGGACTTCAGGAGGCTGGAGCAGATGACGCTCTTGGCTACGGTACGGGCGGTCTTGATATCATCAGCACCCGATACGGTGCATTCCAGCAGTTTAGTCGCACCCTCGCCGTCTCCCGCGATCATGCGGCAGAGGGCAACGGTGACGGTATTAAGCGCCTTCATGAAGGTATTGAAATCCTCGCCCTCCGCGGTGACGGTCTCGTTGCCCGCCATACCGTTGGCCAGCACGGTGACCATGTCGTTGGTGGAGGTGTCACCGTCCACGCTGACCATGTTGAAGGTCGCGGCGATGTCGGTGGACAGAGCCTTCTTCAGCATTTCGGGCGCGATGGCCGCATCGGTGGTGATGAACACCAGCATGGTGGCCATGTTGGGATGGATCATACCCGAGCCCTTGGCGATGCCGCCCAGCTTGCAGGTCTTGCCGCCCAGCTCAAACTCCACGGCAACTTCCTTCTTGATGGTGTCGGTGGTCATGATACCCTCTGCAGCGGCATCACAACCGTCGGCAGAGAGACCCGCCACCAGCGAGGGGATACCCTCCTTGATGGGCTCAATGGAGAGGGGCTGGCCGATGACACCGGTAGATGCCACGACCACGTCGGTAGGCTTGATGTTCAACGCGGCACCCAGCAGATCGCACATCTCTTCGGCGATCTCGATGCCGTTGGCGTTGCAGGTGTTGGCGTTGCCGCTGTTGCAGATGACCGCCTGCGCCACGCCGTTTTCAATATGCTTTTTGGTCACGTCCAAGGGCGCGCCCTTGACGAGATTGGTGGTATAGACTGCCGCGCAGGATGCAGGCACTTCACTGTAAATGAGCGCCAGATCCTTCTTGGTGCGGTTCTTGCGCACACCGCAATGCACGCCGTTTGCCGTAAATCCTTTTGCGGCACACACGCCGCCATTTATGAGTTTCATATGTCCTCCTTAGGGGAGTACGGCCAAAGGGGCTTTTTGAAAAAAGCCCCTCCGGACTCCCCAAAAACTTTAAAATATGATTTGAATTAACCCTCAAATCTTCTTTAGTTGAAGGTTTTTGAAGGGTTTCCAAAGGGAAACTTTTTGCAAAAAGTTTCTCTTTGGCGTCCTCCTCAAACGCATAACCCCGTGGCTTCGTCCACACCCAAGACAATGTTCATGTTCTGGATGGCGGCGCCCGATGCGCCCTTGCCGAGGTTGTCAAAACGGGCAACCAGCAGGATGCGGTCGGCATTGCCCGTGACGGTCACCTGCAGATCGTCTCTCCCTGCCATGGCAGAGGCCGACAGGAAGCCGCCCTCGGAGGCATCCTCCGTGTATCTGACAAGGCCTGTGGCGTAGTAGGACTTGTATACGGCCTTGACATCCTCTGCAGTCCCCTTCAACTGGTGGGAAAAGAGAGGCACCGTGACTTCCATACCGCAGGGGAAATCCGCCACGATGGGGCAGAACAGAGGCGCTGTGTCCAGCCCGCAGATCGCCGCCATTTCGGGGAGATGCTTGTGCGTTTGCGTCAGACCGTACTGGCGGGGCGCGTCCAGCAAGGGGTCACGACCCTCGGCTTCGTACTCCGCGATCATCTTCTTGCCGCCGCCCGTGTAACCCGTGAGGGAGAAGCAAGAGAGTGCGGCAGATTTATGGAGCAGTCCGTTTTCCACCAAGGGTGCGATCAGCGACACAAAGCCGCTGGCGTGACAACCCGGATTGGCGATGCGAGTCGCCTTGGAGATTTCCTGTCTTCGTCCGCCGATCTCGGCAAAGCCATAGGTCCAGCCCTCGGCTGTACGGTGCGCGGTGGAGGTGTCAATGATGACGGTATTCGGATCAGTCGTCAACGCGACGGCCTCCCTGGCTGCGGCATCGGGCAGGCAAAGGAATGCAATATCAGCGGCGTTCAAGGCATCCCTGCGGGCATTTTCGTCCTTTCGGAGCTCGTCGGGCAGGATGATGAGTGACAGATCCTTGCGGTCTGCCAGCCGCTCGTGAATGCGAAGCCCCGTGGTGCCGGCGCTTCCATCGATAAATACGTGTTTCATATTTGTAGTTTCTCCTACGGGGACAAAAAACACGCCCCCACTTTATATTCAACAGGGTATATTATACCACAACTTCGCAAAAAGTCAAGCCAAATATTCATTTTT
>JAGASP010000035.1 GCA_017621695.1 Clostridia bacterium | reverse complement strand
CGTAGGGGAGGCCCTGTGTGGCCTCCCGCCAAAAAGATTGTTGACCCACAAGGGTTTTGTCGATGTCGGGACGACGGGCGACCACATAGGGTCGCCCCTACGGGTTTTCGTTAATTCTCCGCTAAACAACAATTTACCGTAGTATTACCCATCGGGTGATGTACTTCCCCTGCGGAGAGTGTCACGCGATATTGGAGGCGGGCACTGCCCGCAAACAACAATTTACATCATCAACACGAAAGGAACCATACTCATGAACGTCTACACTTCCATTGATCAGGCCGTTGGCCATACCCCCTTGGTAGAGCTTCGTAACATTGAAAAAATATATAACCTGAAGGCGCGTCTGTTTGCCAAGGTTGAGAGTATGAATCCCGGCGGCTCCGTCAAGGATCGCGTGGGAATCGCCATGATCGATGAGGCGGAAGCCAAGGGGCTTTTGACTCCCGATTCGGTCATCATTGAGCCCACCTCGGGCAATACGGGTATCGGCCTTGCCATGGTCTGTGCCGCGCGGGGATACCGCTGTGTCATTGTCATGCCCGACACCATGTCGGTGGAACGCCGTATGATCCTCGCCGCTTTGGGCGCGGAGCTTGTATTGACGCCCGGCAAGGACGGTATGGGCGGTGCGATTGCCAAGGCGCAGGAAATGGCTGAAAGCATCCCTAACGCCATGGTGGCGGGGCAATTTGTCAATCCCGCAAATCCCAAAGCGCACGAGCTGACCACGGGACCCGAGATCTGGGCTGACACCGACGGTTTGATCCATGCGTTTGTCGCAGGTGTGGGCACGGGCGGTACCGTTACGGGCACGGGAAAATATCTCAAAGCCCAGGATTCTGCGGTGAAGATCATTGGCGTGGAGCCTGCGGATTCCCCCATTCTTTCGGGCGGTAAGGCGGGTGCGCACGGACTTCAGGGCATTGGCGCAGGCTTTGTTCCCGAGGTACTGGACGTTTCTCTGCTCGACGAAGTTTTGACCGTAACCACCGATGAGGCTTATGCGGCAGGACGCGTACTGGGTCACAAAGAAGGTATTCTTGCGGGAATTTCCTCGGGCGCGGCGCTTCATGCGGCTATTCTGGTTGCACAGAGGGATGACTTTGCCGACAAGAACGTGGTTGTGCTTCTGCCTGATACGGGTGACCGCTATTTGTCCACGGATTTGTTTAAAATGTGACCCTGATACGGGGTACTCATGCCCCTCCGACGGTGTCGGAGGGGCTTTGATGTGCTTACCTCAAAAAAATTTTCTCGGCAACGGCAGATTATCCCATCAACCGCCGTCTTTATAAGTGAAAGGATCCTTTACACTTCAAGGAAAGGAGTAGACATATGAAGGACGCCGACATTGTAAACCTGTATTTTGCCCGTAATGAAGATGCGATCGCAGAAAGCCAAAAGTCTTACGGCAAATACTGCACCGCTGTAGCCATGCATATTCTTGCCTCCATGGCGGATGCCGAGGAATGCGTCAACGATACGTGGCTGAAAGCCTGGCAATCCATTCCCCCTGCAAGACCCATGGATCTCAAAAGCTATCTCGGCCGCATCACCCGAAACCTCTCGCTTGACCGCTTCCGTGCCCTCAAGCGGCACAAGCGCAACCGCGATATGGAGGTTGCCATGGAGGAGCTGTCAGAGGCCATTCCTCTGCCGGATGACACCGCGGACAGCCTTCTCAAACAGCTGTTCAACGAATTTTTGGCAAGGACTGATTCCCTCAATCGCCGTTTGTTCGTAGGCCGCTATTGGCACGGCTATACGGTTGGCAAGCTGGCACAGCATTACGGCATGACCGAAAACGCCGTCTCCCACCGTCTTGCGCGGACACGGGCGGCACTCAAGGAATTTCTGGAAAAGGAGGGCTACCGCATATGAAGGGTGATACTGCCATGAAAAAATTGGAGCTTATCAGCGACGAGTATATCCGCGAAGCCGAGATCCCCGAGGATCTTGATGTGATTGTGACCCCCAAGCGGGGATTCTGGAAGGGATTTTCCCGATTTATGAATTCCCCCGTAGGCGTGGCCATGCTGTGTGCCGTGGTGTCTCTCAGCGTGCTGTTTGCCGTTGTGATGGCTGGACAAAACGGATGGGGAAAACCTGATCCGAGCACGCCTGCAGGATCTTTGGCGGAGAGTGAATCCCGACAAACAAACCACGAGACCGAGATCATCACAAAGGATATTTTGCCTGAGGGAACCGAAATCAAACTATCTTATTCTAAAGAACTGGTTCCTGAATTTTTGCAAGCCTTGTCGGATACAGGCGTTATGTTGAGTGACTATGTAAAACAGGAAACATATAATGTGACACCTCCCGAAGTCTTTGCGGCAACAGACGGAAGGATTTTTGATACAACAACTCAAATTTATCTTTGGCTTAACGAAGAAATTTATCCATTAAATTTTCTAACCTTTTACGGAACCAGTCTCATGAGCGCCATACTCTGTGATTACGATCTCAATGGCACTCATGATATTCTATTTACGTATGCCGACCATTTGTTAGGTACCTCCAACGATCGCATCGCTATCTTTGATATGGAAAAGAAACAAGTCTTGCCATATAAGATTAACGATGTCATAGGCATCTGGGGAGTTAATGGCACTATCGTTTACAAGAGACAAGTAAACAAGCAGATCTTCTATGATATATATAATACCAATACGGTCTCTAAGGATGAGACAGGATGGCTCATGGAGATCTGGATGTTCCGCGGCACTTTGATCCCCAGTTCCGACGGGCAGATGAAGTTCATCACGGCAGAAAAAATGGAAACCGAACCCTCTCCCCCCATCACCGATATCCCCGGGCTTGTTCCCACAGTTTTTTCTCAATATATGGACGGATACGGCTTTGTAGGCGAACTCTCGGAGAGTGATTTTGTCATCGGCGTTTTGACTCAGTTCTCCTATGAGGGACAGCCGCTCAGCGAGCTTCCCATTACTTCGGGCAGCGGCGAGCTTCCCGACGGAGGCTTCACCTCTACGGTCTTCTATGAGGATGAGCACGGGGCATTAGAGTTCGGGTATACCTCCATGATCCCCACATATACCAATGAGCGCTCTGAATACGGGCTTCGCACACAAACAGCCTTGGAGGGCTTTGCTCTCCCTTACGGCATGGTTTGGGGAGACACCCTCGAGGCGGCTTTGAAAAAGCTGGATGTGGAGATCTCCACTCCCCCTGTTGCTTCCGGAGAGACGCTGCTTTATCAAGTGGGTAACAAAAGCCTATGCCTTGTCTCTGATAGGGAAGCAACCGTCCCCTATCGGTTGGTATTTAAAGAAACGGTAACGTCAAGCGTTTCCGCCTATCGCTCGGCGACCGTGGAGCGAACGCTGACCCTTTCCTTTGGGCAGGATCTGAAGCTGTTTGAGGTCAAAATAGACGTGACGACGCAATATGCTACTGCCACGCTTCAAGATCCCGACATTGGCGTGCTGTCTCCCGCCGTGGTAACCGAGATCAAGCAGGCCTTCCTTATGCAGAACGTACCCGAAGCGGATCAAGCATTTTACAGCATGGACGATCTGTCGATTCGCTACTACGGCACCTACAACGGCGGTTACGCGGTGTTTGTGGACGGTATTTTCGATTACAACCAAGCCTTTGAATACGAAACCGTGCTGGGCATCGAATTTGAGTACAGCTCGGAACAAAAGCTGCTCTATTACAAGAACGGGCAATTTTATGCTCTCCCTGAGGCCGCGAGTACAGGGCTTTTAAGTCAAGCTGACATAGAGAGGCTTTACTTGGTTTATACAGGTCGTTAAACAGAAAACCCCGAGGTCATATGGCTTCGGGGTTTTGGCTTAGAATGGTAAATTGTTGTTTGCCGCAGTGCGGCGGCCAATATCGCGTGGCACTCTCCTCGTCTATGTTTATCACCCGATGGGAAGTACAACGGTAAATTGTTGTTTATGGGCTTTTAACCAACGTGGCCGTAGGGGAGGCCCTGTGTGGCCTCCCGCCAAAAAGATTGTTGACCCACAAGGGTTTTGTCGATGTTGGGACGACGGGCGACCACATAGGGTCGCCCCTACGGGTTTTCGTTAATTCTCCGCTAAACAACAATTTTTATTTGTATTCTCCCTCGTTTATACACCCATTCCTTCACAATTGATAAAATTTTATCAACCCCCAAAATCCCCCTTGCAAAAATGTGTTTTTTATGGTATAATATTTCCATTAAAGAGAAATGGGAGGGATATCATGAGAAAACGCATCATTACCATCAGCCGAGAATTTGCCAGCGGCGGTCATACCATCGCCAAAATGGTGGCAGACCGTTTGGGTGTTGCCTTTTACGACAACAAGCTCATCACCGAGGTGGCCAAATCCAGCGGACTTTCTGAGGATTTCATCAAGGAGCACGAGGAATATGCGTCTCACTCCAACAGCTTTCTCTTCCAGCTTGCCATGAGCACGGCGGGAACCTTGGGATATCCTTCGGTCTATCAGCGCTTGTATGAGGCGCAGACCCATGTCATTGAGGATATTGCCGACAAGGAGCCCTGCGTCATCGTGGGACGTTGCGCCGATTACATCCTGCGTGACCGCGCCGATTGCCTTCACGTGTTCATCCACGCAGATATGGATCACCGTGTAGCGCATATTCTGGAGCACTACGGTCAGACCGAAAAAACACCCGAGCAACGCCTCAAGGACAAGGACAACCGCCGCCGCAATTATTACCGCTTCCACACCGACCGCGAATGGGGCGTGTGCACCAACTATCACATGGCGCTCGACAGCGGATTGCTCGGTGAAGAGCTTTGCGCACAGTTGATTATAAGAGCCATTGAGGATACGGCAAAAAAATCCTGACAGACGATATGAAAATCTCCCGCAGGCACAAACTGCGGGAGGTTTTGCTATATACACTATGGAACCCCCAAAAAATTTTTGATGTCCCGCAACCAACCGCGCCCAAAAACTGTCTTGATATATGAAGCCCATTCTTGAAAGGAGGTGCCTCATGGAAGACCGCGACATCATCGCCCTGTACTGGGATCGCTCCGAAGCCGCGATTCGCGAGACCCAGCAAAAGTACGGCAAATATTGCTACGCGATTGCCTACAGCATTCTCTATTCCCACGAGGATGCCGAGGAATGTGTCAATGACACCTACGTCAAGGCGTGGGAGACCATGCCGCCCGAAAAGCCGTTGCGCCTGTCCGCATATCTGGGGAGGATCACGCGGAATATCGCCTTGAACCGCTATGCGCACGGCCATGCGGACAAGCGAAATGCCCACCTGACCGAGGTTTACGACGAGGCTGCCGAGGCCATCCCAAGTCCCGAGGCCTCCGTCTCCGACGAGCTGATTTTAAAAGAAGCGATCAACTCGTTTGTGGTCTCGCTGGAAAGAGACGTGCGCATCATATTTGTGCGCCGCTATTGGTACATGAGCTCCGTAAAGGACATTGCCAAGGATTACGGACTCCCCGAGGGCACCGTCAAATCCATCCTGTCCCGCACCCGAAAACGCTTCAAAGCACATCTTGAAAAGGAGGGGATCGATCTATGAAGGACAGTTTTTTGATGCAAGCCGTAAACCAACTCGATGATGCGTACATTGAAGAAGCCCATCCCACAGCCGCCGTGCCCATGAAGGCTCTGCGCCGCAGGGTAACGGCAAAATGGGTGTCTGCTGTTGCGGGATTTTGCGCGTCGCTTTTGCTTGTCGGATATATCGTGATGCCCTATGTATACCCGTCTCAATCCCCCAATGACCCTGCCGCAAGCAAGCCCCCGTCCTCTGAGATCCACCCCTCCGTGGTGCCACCGCCGATTTACAACCATGCGGTTTACACGGCCGAGGACATAGGGAATCTGTTTTCGGGCAACAACAAGCTCGACAGCGTTGCTACGTCGTCCTACACCAAGATATACGTTCCCCGTGAGGAATTTCTGAGAGTTACCGAGATCCCCGACGGTGCGTATATTTCGGTGTACGAGCGGAAAACCGACGGTGAGGCGTTAAACAAAAAGGAATTTACCGCGTTTACCGATCAAATGCTGGACAGCGTTTCGGCGGCCCTGGGTATCTCGCGGCTGGGCTATCAGGTGGAGCGAGAGGAAGCCACCTCCTACAGAGAAGCCTCTTTGCGAGCAACTTTCAATGCCGATGCGGAGAGGGAAAACGGTTACTTCTGTTCGTCGGGGCAGTATGGCTTGTACAATACGTTCGGTTTTTTTAGCAGCTCGTTATCTTCGGGGAGGATCATGCTTAGGGATGTTCCCGTGGAGATCGACCAGACAAAAACGGATGCTGAGATCATAGCATCCCTGGAGGAGATCAAACACATTGTGTTTGATATATTCGGCACAGAATTTGAAGATGCGAAGATCATCCGTGACTACGGTGACTATACCGAGCACGGCGTGGAATTTATGTACGTTTATTTCTACAATGAGGCCGACAATCCGCTGAACGCGTATATGGGCACGCCTTTGTCGGATTATATCTGCCTGGATTTCGATAATTTTCAAAATTACTCGGGGGATATTGTCAGCGACCGGTTGCTCTGCAACGTCAGTATCCGTTACCGTCAATACCGCACCGATCATGTGTATACCCCCACCAAGCAGGTACGGAGGATCTCTGTGGAGGAGGCCGAGCGGCTTTTATATAACGGCTACGTATTCGGCGGTCATTCCTGTCCTATCTGTATGTCCATGCAGAGCGAGGTGAGCTTTGAAGGGTATGACTTCGTGGGACTGACCTACGTGTTCGGATCCGACGAGCAAGGCCGTACCACCGAGGGTATTCCGTTTTATGCCTTCTATAAAAAGATCGGGAAGGCGAAAAACGGGAACCTGATTTACGCCAAAACCTACGTTCCCGCCGTGGAGGTCAATGGTTATGAGGCTTACTTTGAAGCACAACGCAAAAATCATCGGGCGCAGGCAGATGTGGAGGAAGCCGAATAAAACAAATTCAGCCCGCAGGCAATGCCTGCGGGCTTTACAGTATGATCGGTAAATCATTTATATGCTTTGATCCTCACACAAATACCAGTCCCCGCGTTTGCGTGTTCTTGCCACCACGTACCACCGCTCGGTGGTCTCTGTGACAGGGGAGAAGTCAAAATCGGAGAAGATACCGCAAAGGTCAAAGCCCGCCTTGTCAAGCGCGGCTAAAAGCTCCGCTTGGGAGTAGCAACGCTCGGCTTGTTCCTCGTCGGCGCGACGGTAAGAACCGTTTTCCTGCTCCTCGAAGACCGACAGATAGAACTTACACAACCGACTTTCGGGGTCGTATTCATTCTGCCAGCCGCAAAAGACCGCACCGCGCTCATGGGTGGCAGCGTCCTCCAGAACGTAGGCGTTGTTGCCGTAAATATGCTCGAACTTATATGGGGTATTCACGTCAAAGATCAAAAGCCCCCCGGGGGCAAGGTAGAGATGGATGCAGGAGAGGCACTTGTCAAGGTCGCCGTTACCCGTCAAGTAATTGAGGCTGTCCAGACAGCACACCGTCGCATCCACCGTACCGTACAGCTCGAAATCCCGCATATCCTGTTGGAGAAACAGGGGAGACTTGTAGCTACCGTCGGTGGGAAGATCTCCGTTTTCATCCAAAAAACGTTCGGCGCGCTCGTCGGATCGGAAATAAGCCTCAGCCAGCATATCCTCGCTGCCGTCGATGCCGATCATGTCGTATCCCAGCTCCAGAAGAGGGAAGGTCATACGTCCCGTACCGCAAGCCAGATCCAAAACGATCTCGGGCTTGGCGGGAAGATATGTTCGGAAGCAGGTATCAATGAAGCTGCTCCAGGATTGATAGTCGATCTCGGCGTTGAGCCTGTCATAGGCGGCGGCCAAAGCGTGGTATCCGTCGTACATAATTGCTTCCTTTTCTTTATCCGTTACTTTTTCCGATCCATCCGCTCCAGCGCTTTGATCGCCTTCACGTACCCGTTTTCGTTGTACTTGATGCAACGGTTAACGCGGCTGATGGTTGCGGTGCTCAGTCCTGTTTGCTCGGCGATCTCTGTGTAGATCATGCCATCGTTCAGCATATGTGCTGCTTGCAATCGGCGGGACATCTCCGAAAGCTCGGAGGGAGTGCAAAGATCCTCTAAAAAGCTCTTGCAGTCTTCTACGGTCTGCAGTGTCAGAATGGCGCGATACAGATATTCCAGTTGCTTGTTATTCATGTTTTGATCCATACATATGCTTCCAATACAATTATTTTGGGGAATCGCGATTACCAGAGATTGACGAACCATTCGGCAGCCATAATGATGAGCGGGAGGGTGCCGACAGAAAGAAGCGAAGAGGTGCCGACGGTCTGGGATGCGTATCCTGCGTTGAGTCCGTACAGCTCAGAGAACATGGTAATGGTGGCGGCGGCGGGAAGCGCGGCCTCCACGGTGCAGAAGAGAACTGTGTCGTTGGGAAGCCCTATGAGCTTGGCAATGACGCATATGATCGCGGGAATGACCAATAGCTTCAGGGCAGAGAAGTAGTAGATCTTACCCGAACCGAAAATTTGTTTTGGGGTTCTTGTTGCCAGGAGTGCGCCCGTGATGAGCACCGAAATGGGGGTGCAGAGATCCCCGAGATAGCTGATGAACTTCACGATGAACGCGGGCATCACAAAATCGGGGAAGGGGATCGCCAGCAAATAAATCAAAATACCGATGAGGCAGGGGACAGAACCGAGATTGATGAAGATCTTGCGTACCGTCAGCTTGATGTCGGAGCGCTTGCGTGCAAGAATGGCAATGCCCCACGACCAGATGAACAGGTGGAAGCTAATGACGTAAAAGGACGCAAGGAACAGCCCCTTAGGGCCGAACAGGGCTTCCATGATGGGAAATCCAATGAAGCCGGCGTTGGTGAAGACCAAGGAAAACTCGGTGATCTTACGCTCGTCAAGATCCTTAAAGCCTGCGCAAAAGCCGAAGGCCAAAACCGACATGATGGCATGAAGCCCGAGACCTATAACGATGATGAGGAGTCCGTCGGTGAGGTTTTCATAGGAAAATTCCGCTTTGACGAGAGCGGCGATGATCATCATGGGCTGGCCGATCTTGATGATGAGGGAGGACAGCCGCTTGGAGGCCACGTCGTCAATGATCTTTACCTTGCGGGCAAAAAAACCGCAGGCCATGAGTAGGAACAGGGTGGCGATGATGGTGAGGAGGGAAGTATAATTCAGGGTCATATCATGAGCCTTTCGTCAGAAGATCTAATTGCGCCTTGATGTGCTCCATATCTATCAGCATGGCCTCTTTTTTGGAGGGATCGCGCAAAAGGGCAGAGGGGTGATATACGGCGGTCATGAGGAATGCGCCTTTTTTTACGAAGGTACCGTGCTCGCGTGTGATGCGGTAGTCGGGTTTGATCAGACGCATGGCAGAGATGCGTCCCAGGCATACGATCATCTTGGGGCGGATGAGCTTGATCTGCTCACGGAGATGACCGATGCAGGCATCTTCCTCTGCGGGAAGGGGATCGCGGTTGTGCGGTGGACGGCATTTTAAAATATTGGCGATGTAGACCGACTCTCGGGGGATGTCCACGGCGTAAAGATAACGGTCAAGGAGCTGTCCCGCCGCGCCTACGAAGGGGATCCCTTGCTCGTCCTCCTGTTGACCGGGCGCTTCGCCCACGAACATGAGGTCTGCCGTCGGAGAGCCGACGCCGAAAACGAGGTTGGTTCTGGTCTTGCCCAGCGGACAGGCCTGGCAGGAGGCCGCGGCAGTGGCGAGGGATTCGAGGGAATCGTAGGACATGGAGGCCTCCTTGCTATTTTGATTCTGTAGGGGCGGATTCCATATCCGCCCGAAAATGTCCTAAAAATTACTGAGATCAATGATTCTTCATATCGGGCGGATATGGAATCCGCCCCTACGGGCGATAAACTGCAACGCGGATAAGACGATGCAAATTGTGTCCCATAGGTCATTATCCGTTATTTCTCTTGTTCAGCAAGCTATGCTTGATGTCCCACAGCTTCTGCGACAGGTCAACGTAGTAATCGTGGGGGTTGGTAAATCTCCGTACCTCCTCCCACATACCGTCGCGTTCCTCCTGGCAGTGGCGGCGGATCTCCTCCAAAGAGGGGAGATCGTAAACCAGCTTGCCGTTCTTAAAGACGGGCACCAAGAGCTCGGTCGCAGTGAAGTTATCGAGTGTCTTACGCTTCCATGTATTGATGGGGTCAAAGATCTCGATGGGCTGAGTGTCATCCACGACTTCATCATAGAGACAGATGAGGTCGGCCTCTGCCTTGCCTGTGTCGCGGCCGCGGAGGCGATATACCTTCTTGAAGTGGGGCGTGGTGATCTTGCCCACGTTCTCGCTGATCTTGATACGGGGGACAATGGTGCCGTCTTCATCCTCCACGGCACAGAGCTTGTACACACCGCCGAACACAGGGTCGCTCTTGGCGGTGATCAGACGCTCACCTACGCCGAAGGCATCGACGGCGGCACCCTGGCGGATGAGCTCGCGGATGATATATTCGTCGAGAGAGTTGGATACGATGATCTTACAGTCGAACCAGCCGGCCTCGTCCAAAGCCTTACGAACCTTTTTGGAGAGGTAAGCGATATCGCCAGAGTCCAGACGCACGCCGCACTTGGTGATGCCCAAGGGCTTCAGAACTTCTTCAAAAGCGCGAATGGCATTGGGAACGCCCGAGTCCAATACATTGTAGGTATCGATGAGCAGGGTGGCGTTGGTGGGATAGAGCTCGCAGTAGGTTTTGAATGCGGTGTATTCGTCGTCGAACATCTGTACCCATGCGTGTGCCATGGTGCCCGATGCGGGAACGCCATAGACCTCGTCAGAGATGGTACAGGCGGTGCTGTTGACACCGCCGATGTATGCGGCACGGGCACCGAGGATGGCCGCATCCGCACCTTGCGCACGGCGGGAGCCAAACTCGCTCACGGCACGACCCTTAGCGGCTCTTGTCAGCCGTGAGGCCTTGGTAGCAATGAGGGACTCGTGGTTGATGACCATGAGCACGTAAGTTTCGATGAACTGTGCTTGAATGGCAGGTGCACGAACGATCATGAGGGGTTCGCCGGGGAACACGTAAGTGCCTTCGGGTACAGCCCAGATGTCGCCCGTGAAGGAGAACTCCGAAAGGTAGGCAAGAAAGGCTTCGTCGAAGAGCTGCTTGGAACGCAGATATGCAATGTCATCCTCATCAAAATGAAGATTTTGAATGTATTCTACGATCTGCTCAAGGCCTGCAACAACGGCAAAACCGCCTTGGTCGGGATTCTTGCGGTAAAATACGTCAAAATAGACGATGCGATCCTTGAGGCCGGTTTTGAAATAGCCATTGGACATGGTAAGCTCGTAGAAATCACAGAGCATGGTGAGATTACGTGAAATATCTTTCATGATTTCGTCCTTTCCTGCTGTACGAATCAGCAGCGGCAGTCAATTTATCTACTATTATTATACCTCTTTGACGTCAAGATGTCAAGGGATGGCGAAAAAATTGAATGACAAAACCGACGGTGAAAAATCGCTTCTCCTATTGCAATTGGAACAAAAATGTGCTATAATCATATTGATTGTTCAAAATCATCTCCGCTATGACGGAAATTTGATATAAAGGAGAACCATACTTCAATGAAAGGGATCGGTATCCTCGTCAATATCCTTTCGGTGCTCGTGGGCGGCGGCTTTGGCATTATGTTCCGCGGAAAGCTGAAGGTTCGCTATCAAAGGATCATGTATCGTGTTCTCGGACTGCTTGTGTTCGGGGTCGGTGTTTATGAATTCACGGAGCATTTCTTTGTTCTCTCAGGCAAGCAGCTTGAGCTGGAAGGCTCGCTTCTGGCAATCGTGGCGCTTGTTGTGGGTGCCATTCTGGGTTATGCTTTCGATCTGGACGGTGTGCTTCTGAAGCTGGGTACGTCTCTATCCAAAAAAGATGTAGCCGAGCGACAAAAGGAGGCCAAGCGCGTGGATCGGCTGACGCGCACGGTCCATGTTGCCATGGAAAAAGGTGCCGAGCTTCCTAAGGTGTCCTTTGTGGATCGCTTGCCCACCTATGATATGCCCTCTACCTATTCGGGCGTGTTATACGCGGACGGTTTTCTTTTTACCCTTGTCCTTCTTTGCGCCAACTCCATGCTGTTCAGCGGTGTGATGGCGGACGGACTTTCGGGAGATACTACCGTGCTCCTTTATAAATCCGCGATCGATTTTGTCATTTGCTTCTGCATGAGTATGTTTTGCGGTGCTGCCCCGATGCACGCGGTGATTCCCATGATCGTCATTGACGCGCTGATCTACGTCGGTTGTCTCTTGCTTCCCGATCAGCTTTCCGCGTTCTTTACTCCCTCCCTCATGGGTCAGCTTGCCGTGATCGGTGCGGTGATCCTGCTGTTTTTAGGATTCCAAATGGCTTTTGGAAACAAAAATCCCAAAGCTGCCAATTTGCTTCCCGCGTTTGCGATCCCCATTTTGTTCGAGCTTTTGATGCTTCTCATTACCAAGCTCATTGCCAAAGAATGATCCGTCTTGTTTTGTCGGATGCATAAAAACACATTAAGGAAGTGATCTTCGTGTCCAAAGGAAAGTACAGGCAAAAGCGAAAAGAAGAGCAGGCAGAGCTTGCCCGACAGAAAAAGGTCAGCCGCAAGCTGAGCTTCAAGGGACTCATGCGGCGTTATTTCATTGACGCGATGGGCGGTATGGCTCAAGGACTTTTTGCCTCTCTTTTGATCGGTACCATCATCGGTACCGTGGGTGGCTATATTCCGTGGGCACCTCTCAAGGACTTTTTCTTGATGGTTGCCGCTGTTTGTAAGGCCAATTATGTGGTAGGCGCCGCCATCGGTATTGGTATGGCGCGCGCTATGAACGCGTCTCCCCTTGTCATGTATTCTGCTGCCGTTGTAGGCGCGGGCAGCTATTCCATCGGTGTTGTCTATGACAAGCTGGCAGAAGGGCTTTCTGTGCTTGGCTTCTACACCCCTACAACCCTCTTGGAAGAAGGACAGGGAAGCCTCGTCGCAGGACCCGGCGGGTGCTTCTTTGCCGTGATCCTTGCCGTAGAGCTTGGTATGCTTGTGTCTAAAAAGACCAAGCTGGATATTTTGGTGACACCCATCACAACCATTCTCCCCGCTGTGGGCTTTGCGTTTTTGACAAGCCCTTGGATCGCCTACGCCATGGCGCTCCTCGGTCAGTACATCAATTCTGCCACCGAATACGCGCCCTTCTTTATGGGCGTTGTGATCTCGGTTCTGGTGGGTATCATTCTGACGCTTCCCATCTCCAGCGCTGCGATCTGCGCTATGATCGGCATTTCGGGCATTGCGGGCGGTGCTGCCGTCGTGGGCTGTTGTGCCCAGATGGTGGGCTTTGCCGTCAGTAGCTTCCGTGAAAACAAATGGGGCGGTCTTGTCTCTCAAGGCCTCGGAACCTCCATGCTGCAGATGGGCAACATCTGTCTCCATCCGCAGATCTGGATTCCACCGACGCTCGCTTCTGCGGTTGTCGGCCCGCTGTCTACCATGCTTTTTAAGCTGGAATGCACGGGTGTTTCCGCAGGTATGGGTACCTGCGGTATGGTGGGACCCATCGGCGTGATCTCCGCTACCGAGCAATCCCCCATGATGTGGGTAGGTCTTGTGCTGTGCTGTATCGTCCTGCCTGCTTTGCTGTCTCTTTTGTTCTCCGAGATCATGCGCAAGCTGGGATGGATCAAGTACGGTGACATGAAGCTGTCGGATTGAGGGCAACAGAAAACAAGTGACGCGGCCCTTGATCTTTACTGAGAATTACCCAAAACATTCGGAGAATAAATGAATCATGAAAAGATTTTTTGCTGTTTTTCTGTCTGCCATCCTGCTTCTTGCCTGCCTTTCCTTGAACGCTTGCGGTGAAAAACATCCCGAATGGATGGACTGGTCGGAGACTCCCGCAGAGGATTTTCAGTACACACTCTCCGACGACGGTGAAGAGGTGTATATTCAGAAATACCTCGGGACGGACGAGCGCGTGGTGGTTCCGTCCCATATCGACGATCTCCCCGTGACCTCCCTGAAGGGTGTGTCCGAAGGCGAGAACGGCTTGATTTCGGAGGGCGTATTTGAGGACAATGCCACCGTCAAGGAGGTCGTTCTGCCTGCCACCCTGCAATCCATCGGAATGTCTGCTTTGGGCGGATGCACCGCTTTGACGACGGTATATCTGCCCCAAGAATCCGCTTTGGAGGTTATTGGGGATTCTGCCTTTTGGGGATGTACGTCTCTGAAATCTCTGGATCTTTCATCCACGTCTGTTTGGATCATCGCTTCTCGTGCCTTCATCGAGTGCACGGCCTTGCAGGAGATCCGCTTTCCCGAAACGCTGACCGAGATCAGAGACAGAGCGTTTTATCAGTGCACCGCTCTGGTAGAATTGCAGCTCCCATCTTCCCTCAAAACCATGGGTACAGAAGCGTTTTCCAACTGTACCTCCTTGCAGAGGGTCAATATTCCCGTCCAACTGGATTTGCATGCGCTTGACACCATCTGCTTCAACGAAGTCCCCGCGCTGGAGCAAATCACCGTGGACGAGGGACGCGAGAGTTTGGACGGATATGCCTTTTTTGCACTCACGGGCAAAACCGAGATTATCATTCCCGCGAGTGTGAAGAAGATCTCTCCAGATGTGTTCTTTATATACGGAGATAACGTGTCCATGAAGTTTTTGGGAGATTGCCCCGAATTGATTGGGGGAAGCACCGAATTTACGGGTCATCCTACCTTCTGTTATGATCCCGCCACCAAAGGTTGGGAGGATTGTCCGTGGAAGGGTGATCATACGTTCAAACCCATAGAAGAATGATCTACATATGACATATGAAATATTGAAATCGCCCCTTCCCGTGCGGAAAGGGGCGATTTTTCATAAACGATCAGGATTTCTGTTATTTTTGCGGTCGGATGATAAACTTGCCCTTTGCCCTGAGCTTTGCGTCGGAAAGGATCACGGGCAATTGGTCAAGACCTTCGTAGGCATATACGATGGAGCTTACGTCGATTTTCTTGTGATCAATCAGCTCCAAGGCGCGCTTTTGCGTATAAGGATTGATAAACGATGCCATCAGCTCGATTTCCTTTTTGAAGATCTCAAAGGGCTTTACGGACATTGCGTCATCGGGGGCGGTAAGGCCGAACAGCATCACGACGGACTTTTTGCCTGCAATATCAATTGCCTGCTCCATAGTGCTCGTCTTTCCGACGCATTCGATCACACACGAGATTCTGTCGATGCGGTTTGCGGCCAGAGCTTCTTTCACGTTTTCTCCGATGGGATCGATGCAAATATCGGCCCCGAGCTTTTTGGCGATCTCTCTTTTTTCTGCTACGGGCTCGATCATGATGAGGGTTCCGGCTCCCGATATTTTGGCAAGCTGCAGCATGATCATGCCGATCATACCGCCGCCGATAACGGCAACCGTATCGCCGCAGGATACTCGGCAGAGATCCATGCCGTGAAGACAGCAGGCAACAGGCTCTGTCATGGCCGCTTCTTCATACGACGTGGTGTCGGCAATTTTATATACCTGAGACTGCGGTACGGTACAGTACTGTGCAAAGCCACCGTTTACGCCGGTGCCGATGCCCGTCATTTTCTCGCAAAAATGGCCGATACCGCTTCGGCAATAATAGCATTCACCGCAAAGCTGGTTGGGATCAACGCAAACTCTGTCACCGGCGCGAACCGAATGCACATCCTTACCCACAGCCTCAACAAGTCCTGCAAATTCGTGACCCAGTACCGTGCCGGATGGGGTAGGGAAGCAACCCTCGTCACCGCAGAAAATATGTACGTCGGTTCCGCAAACACCGCAAGCCATGACCTTGATCAAAACCTCGTTGTCCTTGGGGACGGGCTTGTCGATCTCCATGACCCTCAAATCGTTTTCCTTAAAAAATACGCCTGCTTTCATAACTGTCTTCTCCTTTAAATTTTGGGTCACCTCTAAAAACTCTCTTGACGGAAAATCCATGGTGATTTTTCCGTCACATTTCACAGATTTTTCTTCGCGTAGCTCCACTACGCGTGCGAAAAATTGTATCATTTGACGAAAAAATCCCTCATGGCTTTCTCGCCAATAGAGTTTTTAGAGGTTCCCTTTGATTTGACAGGGGATTCTTTTTTTGTAGTAGTAAATGTTTTTAAATCCGATAGCTTTGATCGCTTGCATTGCTTCGTCAAAATCAAGCGAAGCGTTTTCGGGGCAGTGCGCATCCGATCCTAAGGTGATCAGATATCCGCCCATAGCATAGTACTTGGCTAAAATGTCGGTAGGGGGCATAAATCCGTGCAGCATCCCGAAGGAGGATGTGTTTACCTCCAGAGCGATTCCTTTTTGGATGATCTTTCGCAGGATGCTTTTTATCTTTTCCGCATACCGCGAGATATCCAATTCAATCTTATATTTCCCCACGATATAGCGGAGGGGGCAGGTCAAATGTGCCAGAATGTCGATATCAACGGTATCTATCATGGTGAGGATATCGTCAAAATAGGCATCAACGTACTCGATGACGGTCTCTTTCATGAGATCGGAAAAGGGAATGCGCGAATAAGCATACGTGAGATCCTTGTATTGCACCAGATGCACCGATCCGACCACAACGTCGTAATCCACAAGCGTCAGCGCTTTTTCTGCCACCTCAGGATACCAGAAGCCCTCGCCGATCTCTATGCCGGATAAGACCAGCGCCCGATCCTCGTATGCCCTGTTGAGCTGCTTTATGGTTTGATGGGCGGCTTCTATCGGTGCATATGCGGCGAGCTTTTTTTGCGCTACCGTGTCAAAATGATCGGTAACCGCAAAAATATTCGTTCCGCGCGCCAGTTGCGCTTGCAGCATCTCTTCAATTTTGCAGACCGAATCGTGCGAGACCTCGCTGTGGGTGTGCATATCGGCCATGAAGCGTTTATCTGTGCTTGGCTTGAGCTGTCCTGCGGTTTCGATCATATCAGCTCCCAAAGCTTCCGCCTCCTCCAGCTGATCGTGTTGGGACAAGATCCAGATGCCTAAGCTCGCAAATTTTTTGACAAGCTGCGCGCGCTCTTCACTTGCAAATTCCACCTTTACCCAAGAGGTGCTCGGGTTCTTATGGGGAAGCCAGACGGTCAGTCTCTCCTTGGGAAGAACAGTGGCCAGCTTTTCTAAAATTTCAAGGCTTACGGGGCCGTCGTAATGGAAATGCATATCGGGGAAAAAGGCCGCCGCACGGCAGAGCTCTTCTATATCCGAGCAGGTCAAGCAAGCAACATCCGTATACGGCTTCAGAAGGTCAAAAAAGACGTTTTTTTGCTCGCAGCTGAATCTTTGATATTTATTATCGATTTTCAACTTGATACCGTTTTGCTTGGCAAATTTCAAAACGTCTTCAAACAGAGGAATTTTTGTTCCCTTGAATTTCTTTGAAAACCATACGCCAAAGTCATACGCCAAGACCTCTTGATATGTCATATCCCCGATGCTTACGGTGTCCGACAGAGACTCCCCGCTGTCAAGTCGAGCTGTTCTGTTGATCGTATTGTCATGTAACGTTACAAACTTCAGATCCCTGGTCACCGACACGTCGAGCTCGATGATCTGATATCCTTGCTCCAAGGCGGCAACAAACGCGGGCATTGTGTTTTCCGGGTTTTCGCAGCATACACCCCTGTGCGCTTGAAAAATCATATCGCATATTTTCCTTTCGGTATTGACTTTTGAACGGTACAATGTTATTATAATAAAAACGATCATTTCGTTCAATATGCGCCGCGCGATTCGAGCAATTGATCTGAAATATGATCATTTCGAGGGGAGGGTGTTGCCCAAATGAGCATGGACAGGGAAAAACAAATACTCGAAATTTTATTGAAAGAAAAGAGCGTTACCGTCAAAGCGCTTGCAAAGACTTTGTTTATCAGCGAACCCTCGGTGAGGCGGGATCTGCAAAGGCTTGAGAGGAAGAACCTCATCAAGAGAACCCATGGCGGCGCTGTTCTGGAAGACACGGCGCTGTCCAAAAACAGGATCCCTTTTTTTATCCGTGAATACGAGCAAAGCAGCGCCAAGGTGCTGATCGCGGAGAAAGCGATCCATTGCATTCAGGATAACGACGTCGTTTTTTTGGATGCCTCCACAAGCTGCTATTATTTGATCCCGTTTCTCGCGGCAAAGAGAAATATCACCGTTGTGACCAACGGTGTCAAAGCACTTTCAAAGCTGGCCGAATATGACATCCATACCATATCCACGGGCGGCGTTCTTGTCAACAGCTGCCTTGCTTTGGTTGGGGAAGAGGCATATAAGACCATAGAAACCTTTAATGCCAATATTGCCTTTTTTTCCTGTCGGGGAATATCCGAGGACGGATATCTGACGGATATTTCTCCCGAAGAAAACAATGTGAGAAAAAGGATGATAAAGCATTCGGAAAAGGCTTACTTGCTTTGCGCGAAGGGAAAATTCGGGAAAGGATATTTCCACAACCTTTGCCATAAGGACGAGATCGACGGAATCATCAGCGATGGCTGAAAAAACGTATACATCGTATATATAAAAAGCCCCCTTGGGGTGTGCCTTGGAAAGCGTTGCATTCGGCAGACTTTCCGATCAGCCGACAGGCTGTCTTTGGTACACCCCAAGAGGGCTTTTGTCAAGGCCACGTATGATCGGTGGCCTTGACGCAAGGGGAATTACTGGTTCTGATTCTGACCTGCGAGACCGTTCTCGTAGGACTGGATCATCTTCTTGACCATCTGGCCGCCGATAGAACCGGCCTGACGGGAGGTGAGGTCACCGTTGTAGCCCTTCTGATTCAGGGTTACGCCAACTTCGTTTGCTGCTTCCATCTTGAACTGCTCCAGAGCCTGCTTGGCCTGAGGAACAAGGGTCTTATTGCTTGCCATAATTTTGACTCCTCTTTTTAAAACGTTTCATTCGAAAATCCCGCCCTGCGACGGCAAAGCGTGGATTTTGTCCGTCTGTACGGACGTTCATCTATATCATCGAGTTCGCAGGGCGGAGATCGATGTTATCATCGGGACTTTTTGCACCGTCTTGCGTTCTCTGCTACTATTGTGAACCGCTTTTGACGAAATATAATTGGGAATTTGTCACAGTTTATTGGGTTTCCTTGCAAAGAAGAGTGGATACATATGCAGGAAAAAATTGGTTGAATTATCAAAAAAGCAAGGAATCCTATTGCTTTTTCAAAAGTAATGTGATATAATAAAACAGATAGTAAACAAAAAAGAGGAACCCAATCAATGAATGAACTATATAAAGTCAGCGTGATCGTGGCAACCTATCGCCGGGAGCAAGAGTTGACACGTGCGTTGGTTTCTCTGGCGGAGCAGGACTTTGACAGCTTTGAAATCATTCTTGTAGATGATAACGCCGATCCGATTTGGCACGAGAAGGTTTTGGAAATTTCTCGGGATTTTCAGATTCGGTTTCCGAAGGTGCCGTTGACCTATGTTCGGAATACACAAAATCTTGGCTCGGCTGAAACAAGGAATCAAGGCATCTCTGCTGCGCGGGGAGAGTATATCACATTTCTGGATGATGACGATGTATATTTTCCTCAAAAAATCAGCGCGCAATACGCTTTTATGCGGGAAAATGAACTCGATTATTCCGTGACAGATCTGGATCTGTACTACGATGACGAAACGTTATCCGAGCACCGTACACGGGGTTATCTGAAAATGGCGGATCGCGATTCTCTCATGCGATACCATTTGGTGCACAGGATAACAGGAACTGATAGTCTGATGCTGACAAAGGCTTATCTCGAACGCATCGGCGGTTTTCCTCCCGTCAACGTGGGGGATGAATTTTACCTCGTAGAGCGTGCTATTCTCGGAGCAGGGAAATTCGGATATCTTCCGCGGTGTGATGTGAAAGCTTACGTACACCGAGGCGGAGGCGGTCTTTCCAGCGGAGAACAGAAAATTGACGGTGAAAAACGCATCTATGCTTATAAAAAGCAGTATTACCCGTTACTTGACAAAAAAAGCATCCGCTATATCCGTATGCGGCATCATGCGGTTCTTGCGTTTGCCTATTTGCGTATGAATCGAATGGGAGGCTTTTTTAAGGAAGCCGTTTTCTCCTTTATCGCGTCTCCCGTTGCCTGCGTGCGGTTATTCCGTGAACGGAAAAAAAAGACGTGAATATGCGGCAAAATCAAGGGGCATCTTTAAAAATCATATCGTCCGCCTGCTTGACGATCGTGTTTTTACGGATGCCCGTTTGTATTATATGGTAACGGTTTGAAAAATTGATGGCGCAATGCAAAAGGAACAGATATGAAAATTTTACAGATCAATTGCGTTTATCCGCGTGGAGCGACAGGCCAAATTACGGCGGCGATCCACCATCGCTTGCTCAGTGAAGGGCATACTTCAACGGTGCTTTACAGCCGTGGCTCTCCCAACGCTGAGCCGCATACCTTCCGTGTCAGCGGAACGCTGGCAGGGAAGTATAACCACCTGATCTCTATGCTGACGGGGGATGTCTACGGCGGCTGTGGTCTTCAGACCCGCCGCATCATACGCTATATCAAGCGTCATGCGCCAGAGCTGGTGCATTTGCAATGCATCAATGGGTATTTCGTCAACATCTATCGCCTCCTGGGCTTTTTGAAAGCACAGGGTATCCCAACGGTTTTGACCTTACACGCGGATTTCATGTTTACCGCCAACTGCGGCGTTGCCTTGGATTGCAACAAATGGCAAAACGGTTGCGGAAGCTGTCCCGAGCTTCGCCGTGCGACGCACAGCCTCTTTTTTGACAGGACCCATGCGTCCTTTGTAAAAATGCAGAAAGTCTTTGACGGCTTCGGAGATCAGCTGAAAGTTGTGGCTGTTTCGGATTGGCTTGGAAAAAGGGCAGCCATGTCTCCTATCATGAGGCAGTACCCTTTGATGACGATCCGTAACGGCATTGATACGGAAATTTTTCGTCCGCGTGGCGACTTGGATGTCAAAGCAAAACTGCACATCTCTGCTCATGAGAGCATGATTCTATGGGTCTCTTCGGCGTTCAGCAAAGAAAAAGGTGCAGATGAATTCCTTTCGCTTTCCGAGGCTATGCGAGGGCAGGATTACCGCTTTGTCATGGTCGGCGCGGACAAGCCTGCCAACTACGAGGGAGACGTGATCTTCACAGGAAAAATTGCCAACCCCGAGCTTTTGGCTGTGTATTATTCCGCGGCGGACGTGATGCTTTGCTGCAGCAAGCAGGAAAGCCTGCCGACGGTATGTCTGGAGGCGCAGTGCTGTGGTACTCCCGTGGTTGCTTTTGACGTAGGCGGTGTTTCGGAAACGATCGGAGAGGGCATGGGGGAGCTGGTCCCCTTGGGAGACATCTTTGCGATGGCGGCGGCTGTGGCGCGGCAGGCAAAGCGGAAGTCAGACATGACGGATGCACAGACAGAAGCGTATCGCCGCGCATTTGACGAATCGCGCATGACGGACGCGTATCTTTCTCTGTACGAATCCATGCTTTCCCGTGAAAATTGAGGAACCCCAAAAACTCTGCTGTCTGTTGATAATGAGTTTATATTTTTGATGTAAAATAAGGCATCAAATCCTTCGGAGGATACTTATGTTTAATATCATGGTCGTGGAAGACGACAACAATACCCGCCGCCTGATGTGTACCGTGCTGGAGCGCTACGGATATCATCCCATTCCTGCAACCGACGGACAGGACGCTTTGGAGCAGTTGGATAAAAAGCACGTGGATCTGATCATTTTGGACATCATGATGCCGCGGATGGATGGCTATGAATTTACCCAGATCCTGCGTGACGGTGGAAATACCTTGCCCATATTGATGGTCTCTGCCAAGCAAACCCCCTCGGACAAGAGAAGAGGCTTTATCATTGGCACCGACGATTATATGACCAAGCCCGTAGACGAGGAAGAGATGATCCTTCGTGTCGGTGCGCTGTTGCGCCGCTCCCGTATTGTGACCGAGCGCAAGCTCGCTGTGGGGAAAACGGTGCTGTATTATGATTCTCTCACGGTTCGCACTGACGGTCTGGCTCCCTCTGCCCCCGGCGGTATGGAGCTTCCGCAAAAGGAATTTTTACTGCTTTTCAAGCTCTTGTCCTATCCCAACAAGATCTTTACCCGCCGTCAGCTCATGGACGAGCTGTGGGATATGGAATCCGAGAGTGACGAGCGAACGGTGGATGTGCACATCAGCCGTTTGCGCGACAGGTTCAGGGATAATACGGATTTCGATATCATTACGGTACGCGGACTTGGCTACAAGGCGGTGTTCCTGAAATGAAACGAAAAAACAAGCCTCACAAGAACGAAGGGCCTATACGGAGAAAATTCAAGCAGGGAATTCCTATCAAATCCTTGCGTATGATATTGACCTTTTTCGTTTTGTTCGTGATGCTGATCACAACGGTTTTTACCGTGTTCATTTACTTTCTCTTAGGTAAAATGTTTCCTGATATGACCCGATATACCATGGCGACCTCGGCGGCGGCGGTGCTCTCCAGCGCGATCATCGGTACGGTACTGGCGGCCATCGTTTCCAAGTGGTTTTTGTCTCCCCTGCAGGACATGATTTATGCCACCGAAAAGGTGTCGAAGGGGGATTTTAAGGTCAAGGTCAAGGAAAACTATGCGCCCAAAACCGAGCTTGGTATACTGCAGCGAAGCTTTAACCATATGGCGCAGGAGCTGGACAGCATCGAAATGTTCCGTAAGGATTTTATCAATAATTTCTCGCATGAGTTCAAAACCCCGATGGTTTCTCTCCGTGGATTTGCGCATCAGCTGCAGGCGGGGGGACTCACCGAGGAGGAGGAGCGGGAATATATTGCCATCATCGCCTCTGAGGCCGACCGCCTCACCAATATGGCAAACAACATCCTGATGCTTTCCAAGCTGGAAAATCAAAAGATCGTAACCAGCAAAACCCGCTTTGATCTGGATGAGCAGATCCGCACCTGCCTTGTGCTTCTTGAAAAGCAATGGAGTCGGAAAAATTTGGAGCTGGATCTGGATCTGGATACGGTCTCCTATTGCTTCAACGAAGCGATGCTCAGCGAGGTTTGGATGAATTTGTTCTCCAACGCGATCAAGTTTACACCGGAATACGGAAAGATTTCCTGCGTCCTGAGAGAACAGGACAAAACGGTTCGGGTCGTGATCAGCGATACGGGAAAAGGCATGGATGCCGAGACGCTGGAGCATATCTTTGAAAAGTTTTACCAAGGAGACAAATCTCACGCGGGGGAGGGAAACGGCATTGGTCTGACGGTCGTCAGCCGTATCATGGAGCTTTGCGGCGGCCGCATCACGGTCGAAAGCCAGCCGAATATGGGAAGCGTATTTACCGTCATCCTGCCTGCCATGCACGAGCCGGACTCGGTTTGATACCCTGAACGTTCACGCTAATTTCCCGAAAAAAACACAGCTGGTTAATATTGGGTTAATACAATCTCCCGAAAAATGGTGTATAATAGGCATAATGGTATCTATTGCTAAAAACAGGTAGGACTTATGAAATATATATACATCTTGATTTCCCAGACCCATACGGGCTTTGCAGACAAGGTGCGGAAATGGGGAAAGGTCACGTACAACCACGCGGCGATCGCGTTGGATGAAAAGATGACCGAGCTTTATGCCTTCGCGCGACCCAAGCACAGCGCCGTGATGTTGGGAAGACTGGTACGCGAATCGGCTTTCCGTTATTCTCTCGGAAAGCATTCCTGCGTCAATTCTATGATCTTCCGCATTCCTGTCACGGCGGAGCAGTATGAATGGATCCGCGATACCATCCGTCGCATTCTCAACAACAAAGCCTACATCTATAATCTTTTTTCGGTGCTCAGCACACCTGTCACGGGCGGATTCTTCACCTACAGGGCGTTTTCCTGCATTGAATTCGTCATGTTCCTTTTGCAGGGCGTGGGGTATTCCATGGACAAGCCCCTGTACCGTTACCGTCCCGATGATCTCATCGGACTTCTTTCGGATTCGGTATATTACGAGGGCAATCTGTTGGAATATATGGACGACACCTCCGAGGATGTCGGTTATTTCCAGCATATGTCCCCCGAAGAAGTGCTGACCAGCATCTTGATTCCGTTTCGCTTGGTTTACCGTATGGCATTTAAGCGGCGGGGAAGAATTTACCGTTAAAAAAACGCTTCCGTGTGGCGCACCTGCGATAAAGCAGGTGCGCATCGATATAAATCCGCTAATGCGGATTTTCGATATACACTAACGCGTTCGATATGTGCTGGCGCACTCGATATGCTCACTGCGTGAGCGCGGATTTATATCATATCGAGTTTGAGCGCAGCGAAAACATATCGAATTTGTTGCAGGCAAATATATCGAGCCGAGCGTAGCGACGGCATATCGAT
>JAGASP010000034.1 GCA_017621695.1 Clostridia bacterium | reverse complement strand
TCAAAAATGAATTGAACCCCTCAAAGCGAAGCTTTGAAACATTTGCGCTGTCGGTAACTACAGCTCAAAGGATATTTGGGCGCAAATCGGGGTTCAGATTCCCGTTGGGAGACTATATTCGCTTCTGCGATGCCTTTTGTAGATCGTATGCTCAAAAATGAATTGAACCCCTCAAAGCGAAGCTTTGAAACATTTGCGCTGTCGGTAACTACAGCTCAAAGGATATTTGGGCGCAAATCGGGGTTCAGATTCCCGTTGGGAGACTATATTCGCTTCTGCGATGCCTTTTATAAATCTTTTACAAAAAATTTCATGAGGTAATATATATGGATGCAAATAACGAAATATTTGACAACGCCAATTATCAAAGCTGGCGCGAGATCCACACGCGGACTTTCGGGGAAATTTTCGCCTCCGCTTTTTCTGATCATCCCGAGGCACAGGTGCATTTGACCGCCGCCCTCATCCATATCTCCAACCGTCGATTCGAGGAAGCCATGCCCAAGCTGGATTTGCTGGAAAGCATTTGTGCTTCTGAATTTGACGAGGCAGCTGTATATTATTTCAAGGGTCTTAATCACGAGTTCATGGAAAATGAGGAAAGCATGACGGCGTATTATGAAAAGCTGCTTTCCTCCGAAATCCCGCTCCGAGTTCCCTTCTCTTTCCACCCGTATTATCGAACCGCTAAGTTTGCACAACGGGATTCCGAGTGCAGAAAAGCTGTCCATTATTATCGGAAGGCATTGGCTTTTTATGACGGTATCGTCCCGGATGCCCATATTTCCGCGAATGCAGGACAGATCATATACGATATTGCCACCGTATACTTGTATATGCACCGATATGACGAATGCGAACGTTTTTTGAACTTTTCCAAAACCTATCTCCCTCAAAATCATCAGCAACGAGATTTTGTCGAAGCCATTCTGTATGCGGCACAAGGCAAGTCTGAAGCAAGTCAACGGCTACTTTCCGAACTCCAGCCATTTTTTCGGAGCAACTGCGAGCCTACGGTCAAGGCAATACTGTCGGGGACGGATCCCCACTATTGTATTGTACCGCAAAAACGACGGAATCACGAACGCTTTTGGCAGATTCTTTCACAGCGCTTGACTGAGCTGGAGGAGCTGCAGGAACGCGGTGATGCGGAATCAGCTGAAGCCATTGTCTCAGCGCTTCTGACGGATGCATTCCCTTTTATGAAGCGCAAACTTTCCTGCCGCATAGATATTTCTAAGGAAAGATTCACGGTCTATTGTAAGGATTATTACGTCAAGACTCTGACTGCAGAGTATGATATATTGTTCGCGGGAAAACCAGCAAAGCTTTCAGCGTGGACATTTGTCGCAGTTCACGATTTTGAAAATTGGGACTTTTGAAAGAAATTGCAAAATCAGAAAACAGGGTCGCTACGATGCATTCACAGCGACCCTGCATTTTTTATCTGTTCCCCATATCGGATTCTTCCAGCTCGTCGTAGTTTCTGGATCTGAACAGAAGAGAGATACACCAGATACCCGCAAGGGCAACCACGGTGTAAATGATGCGTGCCAGCAGCGTACCTACGCCGCCGCAAGCCCACGCGACCAGATCAAACTGGAAAAGACCGACGCTGCCCCAGTTCAAGGTACCTATGATGGCGATAATCAGGGCGATTCTGTCTATGATCATAACCGTTCCTTTCTGCTCTCTCAGGAGAGCGGTTTCGGCTCAGTATTTCGGGCAAATTTTCGCTCGGAAGGATGAAATTTTGTCCATGGATAGTGTGCCGATACAATGACGGAAATATGTATGGTTCTTATCATGTAAAATTACACAAAAAATTTTTTCTCAAAGGGCTATAGATTTTCATTTGGACTATTGCAAAATGAAAGAAAATTTGATATAATATAGCGTGGTTAAGTTTTGACATTAAATCCATTATCCAGTCATTCTATTTTAGGAGATATAAAACCATGGAACAAACTGAAAGAAGAGTTGGTACCGTGTCTCGGGGCATCCGTTGCCCCATCATTCGTCAAGGAGATGACCTGGCCGCGATCGTCACCGAAAGTGTTCTGGAAGCCGCAAAATCCGAAGGCTTTGCGCTCCATGATCGTGATGTCATTTCCCTGACAGAGTCTATCGTTGCCCGTGCGCAGGGTAACTACGCATCCGTGGAGGCCATCGCAACCGATGTTCGAGAAAAGTTGGGTGGCGGAACCGTGGGCGTCATTTTCCCTATTCTCTCCCGTAACCGTTTTGCCATTTGTCTGCGCGGCATCGCCATGGGCTGCAAGAAGGTGGTGCTGATGCTCTCCTATCCTTCCGATGAGGTGGGCAATGAATTGGTATCTCTGGACAAGATCGACGAGGCAGGCGTGAATCCCTACTCCGATGTCCTCTCTCTGGAGAAGTACCGTGAGCTGTTCGGAGAAAACAAGCATGAATTCACAGGCGTTGACTATGTAGAATACTACGGCAATCTCGTCCGCGAATGCGGTGCTGATGTGGAGATTATTTTCGCCAATCAGGCAAAGACCATTCTGAACTATACTGACTGTGTGTTGACCTGTGATATTCACACCCGCGCCCGCACCAAGCGCATCCTCAAGGCCGCAGGTGCTAAGGTGGTATGCGGCTTGGACGATATTCTGAACGCTCCCGTGAACGGAAGCGGTTGCAACGAAAAGTACGGCCTGCTGGGCTCCAACAAGTCCACTGAGGACAAGGTCAAGCTCTTCCCCCGCGAGTGCAAGCCCCTGGTGCTGGACATCCAGGCTCGTATCCTGGAGGCAACCGGCAAGCACGTGGAGGTCATGGTCTACGGTGACGGTGCCTTCAAGGATCCCAAAGGTAAGATCTGGGAGCTGGCCGACCCCGTGGTCTCTCCTGCCTTCACCGACGGCTTGATCGGTACTCCCAACGAACTCAAGCTCAAGTATCTGGCAGACAACGATTACAAGGATCTTTCCGGCGAGGCTCTCCGCGAGGCGATCTCCAAGTCCATCCGCGAGAAGGAGGCGCAAGGATCTCTGGTGGGCAACATGGCCTCTCAGGGCACAACTCCCCGTCAGCTCACCGACCTCATCGGTTCCCTCTGCGACCTGACCTCCGGCTCTGGTGACAAGGGTACCCCCGTTGTGCTGGTCCAGGGTTATTTCGACAACTATACCAACTGATATTGCCTAAAGGAGGAATTTCGTATGATCGACTTTACTTCCAACGTGCGCCCCGAGTCCATGGAGCGCATCACCAATTTTAATCTGGCCAATGCTTTCATCAGCGAAGCCGTTGCCGCCGTCCGCGCCCAGGTAGGCGACAAAAAGGTCCTGCTGGCACTGTCCGGCGGTGTAGACTCCTCCGTAGTGGCCGCTCTGCTCATCAAGGCCATCGGCAAGCAGCTCACCTGTGTTCATGTCAACCACGGTCTCATGCGCAAGGGCGAGTCCGAGCAGGTGATCGAGGTTTTCGGCAAGGAGATGGACGCTAACCTGGTGTATGTAGACGCCACCGACCGCTTCCTGGATCTTTTGGCGGGCGTTTCTGATCCTGAGCGTAAGCGCAAGATCATCGGTGCCGAATTTATCAACGTTTTCGCTGACGAGGCTCGCAAGCTGGAGGGCGTGGAGTTCCTTGCCCAGGGCACCATTTATCCCGACATCCTGGAGAGCGTCAAGCAGGCTGAAGGCAAGAAGGCAGTCAAGTCTCACCACAACGTGGGCGGCCTTCCCGAGGATCTGAAGTTCGCTCTGGTGGAGCCCATCAAGCTGCTGTTTAAGGACGAGGTTCGTGTAGTGGGCGAGGCCCTGGGTCTGCCCCACGCCATGGTCTACCGTCAGCCCTTCCCCGGCCCCGGTCTCGGTGTCCGCTGCCTGGGTGCCATCACCCGCGACAGACTCCACGCGCTCCGCGAGGCTGACGCCATCCTGCGTGAGGAGTTCGCAAACAACGGCCTTTCCGAGAAGGTGTGGCAGTACTTCATCATCGTGCCCGACGTGAAGAGCGTGGGCGTGAAGGACGAGAGCCGCTACGAAGGTTGGCCCGCCATCATCCGCGCCGTCAATACCAAGGACGCCATGACCGCCACCATCGAGGAGGTTCCCTACGCCGTCCTGCACAAGATCACCGCAAGAATCACCGCCGAGGTCGAGGGCATCAACAGAGTGCTGTTTGATCTGACGCCGAAGCCCACGGGAACGATTGAGTGGGAATAATAAACGAAAGTCGAAAAAGCCTTATATATCAATGGTTTTCAGTAATCAAAGCGCTTTTTTGATACCGTTTTGATGCTAAATCGAATAATGAACAGCGACAAGAATGAAGATTTCTTGTCGCTGTTTTCATATATCTGCGCCACTTCGGTGGTACCATTTGAACAATTTATCTTCAAAACTTGTCAAATATACTTGACATTATCGCTTTGGTATGCTATAATGTGTCTGTCAAATATAATTGACAAGGAGGAGCTATGAACGAGAAAATGAAACAAGCTCGAATTGAGAAAAATTTATCTCAAACAGATCTTGCAAAGAACATTGGGGTTTCACGACAGACGATCAATATGATCGAAAACGGGGTATATAATCCCACGATAGAATTGTGCATTCGTATATGCAAAGAGTTGGGCGTCACGCTCAATGATTTATTTTGGAGGGAATGAAATGTTTTACGATGAAAGAATTGAAAATGTTAAGGGTCAAATAGCAAAAAGATCTATTCTTATAGCGCTTACCATAACTATCGTACTTGCAGAAATTCATTGTGTGAATTTATTGAGAAACGCTTCGGATGTTCGTTATTATTGGTTTGCGCTTCCTGATGTTATTATTTGCTTTAGCACGATTGTCACTTTGATCCTTGGACTCGTTCGACATATCATCATATCCAAAGACGAACGAACCGAAGTTGAGCAAGGTAGATTTTACAGTAAAGCTGCTTCAACCCTTATAAAAATAGCTTTAGGTGCTTTTGCTTTTGATATACCCATTGTTTTATATCTCGGAAAACCTCTTGCTTTTGCCGACAGCGGTCCAAGCGGTATTATCTATACGTTGCTTTTCATTATTGGAATATACGTAGTTTACAGCTTCAGAAAGAATGATATTTATTTCAACTATTCCATTATGGACAGCGACCATTATTATAAAGGCGTTTTTAAGAACATAGGCAAGATTTCTCTTTACGCATTAGCTTTCCTCGGCATATCTGCAATATCTTTTATAGGAATCATTGCAATAAAACCGCCGGATTCCGCACGTGTTCTTAAGATCCTCTTGAATACGTTGGCATATTATGTTGGAGCTTTCATAGAGATTGCACTTCTGTATCTCCTTTATTCATTCCTTGAAAAATGCAGCTACAATAGCGAAAATTCAATATCAAAATCTACGATTATCTCTTTAGTAATTACAATCTTCATATATGCTGCTTACACCGCCGGCGTAATTTTTGTGGATTCCACGGCAATATCGCAGGCAACCGCCTTACAGCTTGTTTCCATATTATCCACGCTTGATACTTATATCAAGTTTACTCTTCTGATTTTCCTCACATATTTCGGATATGAATATCAAAGAGTTCGTAAAAATAAGCTTCTCTCGGCTGCTTGTGTAACAATTCTTTTAAGCGAAACTCTGTCAATATTTATCGGTCAGATTTCCGGTAGCCTGATACTCGTATTTATGCCTGAGATAATGAGCCAAGATGCGTATATCATCAATCAACTTTTCTCTACAATAAATGTTTCCATCGAGGATGCTTCAAGCCTTGCGAACATCGTAGGATTTTTGCTTATTATCTTCGCTCTTGTAAAGGATAAGCTCATTCACAAGGCGCATCGTTTTGCGGTAGGTGCTTTCGCTGTTCTCGGTGGTGTTGAACTCTTTTTACGCACACAGGTAGATATCTTGCAAGTCAACATTTATCATTTCATTGTGGAAATAATCGTACTTTGCTATTTTGCCGTACTTGTAACTTGTGTAGCAAAGAGAACAAAGAAAGAATTACAATAATGTTGCCTGTTTTTACCGCAAACTTCTTGTAATTATTCCGCTTTTATGGTATAATAAAGCGAACAGAAAAAGTGTGTTTTTCGGGTGGTATCGGTGATACCCATTTGATACCGTTTTTTCGTGGACTCCATAGACGAGGCGGAAAATAGCGGTCAAATCCCCCGAAAAATCACGCAAAAAGACCTGAATACACCACATTTAATGCTAATTTAAGCGAGTGGGAATAATATCTATTAACACCAGCACGGCAGAGAAAATCTCTGCCGTGCTTATATAAGATGTTCTATATATTCTAAGAGGGAGTTCCATATGTACATCACATTCAAAAAAGGTGCTTGGGATGAAACCTCCATCACCCACGCCTACACCTACCGCTTCCCCGACACCAACCGATTCATTCAGCACGACGATTACATCGAAAATGCCGCAAATCCCGCGATTGATTTCGGTTATGATTACCTTTCCCTGATTAGCAGAGAAAGGTTTCCTCTCGGAACCACCATCACCACCCGATGCTCCTTTTCAGGACTGGCCGCCCCGCTCCTCATATTTTTCGACGACCTAACTCTCTGCGAGGACGGCTCTTACCGCTATGGAAACTACTTTGAAGTTGTTCTGTACAAAGATGGCATCAATGTATGGCGTCTTTGGCGAGAGGAGGACGGCACCGTGGCATGGCATAAGCGTCTCGGCGTGGAGTTCCCCGTAACAGAAAACGAGATGCACACCCTTTCTGTCAAAACCGAGGAAAATTATTTTATGATAGATCTGGACGGCATGAAAATCAACCTCCGTACTGAGGATCTTTTCCCTTCTTTCTATCTGGGAATTACCGGTTGCGAGGGGCCATGCCGCTTTTATGACATGAAAATCGAATAAAGCGATAAAAGGGAGAAGCTCCACATGTTTTCTCCCTTTTCTATTATAATATCCCCCAACCTAAAGATTTATGAGTACGATATATTATTTGTACCACGAATTGAATAACTCGCCCCAAAACTGTGATTTCACATGGCTTTGGGGCGTTTTTTTCGTTAACTCTTAACCTTTAAAAATTACAACTTAATTTAAAATTTTTCTCATACCCCTTGACAAGCTTTATACTTCGTGATATGATGTATAGCATGAAGGGAGGTATTGCATGGATATCCAACTGAAACGCGGCCTGTTGGACGTATGTGTCCTGACCGCCATCAAAAATGAAGATTCCTACGGCTATCAGATCATCAAAGATATGAAGCCGTATATGGAAATGTCGGAATCAACCTTATACACCATCCTGAAACGCTTGGAGCTTGCCGAAATGCTGACGGTGCGCACCTCGGAGCATGGCGGACGCCTCCGTAAATATTACCATATCACACCTGCGGGGCTTAAACGCATCGAAGAATTCAAGGAGGAGTGGCGTGAAGTTATGTCCATTTACCAATTTGTCACAAAGGAGGATGTACAGCATGAATAAGCAAACGTTTGTTTCTGAGCTTCGCGGGAAATTATCGGGTCTTCCTAAAAAAGAGGTTGAAGACCGCCTGAATTTTTATTTGGAAATGATCGATGACCGCATGGAGGACGGCATTACCGAAGAAGCCGCAATTTCCGAGATCGGTTCTGTCGAAGAAATTGCCGCACAGATCATAGCGGAAATTCCTCTCACAAAAATCGTCAAGGAGAAAACCAAGCCTCGAAAAAAGCGCAGGACTTGGGAGATCGTCCTGCTTGCTGTTGGCTCCCCGCTGTGGGCTCCGCTTTTGCTCGCGGCAATCATTGTGATCCTTGCGCTGTATATCGTACTGTGAGCGCTGATTCTTTCTATCTGGGCGGTATTTGCCGCACTCGTAGTTTGCGGCGGGGGAGGAATCCTCATTGGCGCGGCACATTTGTTTACAGGTCATCCTGCCTCAGGATCTTTTTTGATCAGCGTTTCCCTCCTCTCTGCGGGACTGTCCATTTTCTTATTCTTCGGATGTCTGGCAGCGACCAAGGGCACGCTGCTATTGACGAAAAAAATCCTGCTAAAAATCAAGTATTCTTTTGTTGGAAAGGAGAAGCACCATGTCTAAAACAGCGATTATATGGCTCATTGTTGCCGCCGCTCTGGTCTTTCTCAGCATGATCTTTTTTGTGATAACCATGTCTGTGAACGATTGGGATTTTACAAAGCTGAGTACGTTCAATTATGAAACCAACGAGCATGAGATCCGGGATTCTTTCGTCAATATATCCGTCAAAACAGACACTGCGGATATTCAATTTATCCCCTACGATGGCGGGAATTGCAAAGTCGTTTGCTGTGAAAATTCCAAAACCAAGCATGACGTATCTGTAAAGGAAGGAACCCTTACGGTTCAACTGACTGACGATCGAAAGTGGTACGATTATATCGGCATTCAATGGGGAAAATCAAAAATCACCGTATATCTGCCCGAGACGGTATATGCTTCCCTATATATCAAGGAAAGCACCGGAAACATCGATATTCCTCAGGCTTTTTCCTTCGAAACTATAGACATTACAACCAGTACAGGTGACGTAAAGAACGCTGCTTCTGCCTCAGGAGATGTGAAGATCAGCACAAGCACAGGTAATATCTATTTACAAAATATCGCAGCGGGATCTCTTACGCTGTCGGTTACCACAGGCAACGTGACGGCTTCCGATATCGCCTGTGTCGGTGATCTTTCGATCCGCGTGTCTACGGGAAAAACAAATCTGGCAACCGTTTCATGTACAAATCTCCACTCCACAGGAAGCACGGGTGACATAACCTTGAATAACGTCGTTGCCTCTGAAAAGCTTTCTGTCGAAAGAAGCACGGGGGACGTAAAATTTGAAGGTAGCGATGCGTCGGAGATTCTCGTTGAAACGGATACGGGCGACGTTACGGGAAATTTGCTTTCCGACAAGGTATTTATCGTACAAACCGACACGGGAAAAATGGATGTTCCCAAAACCATTACAGGCGGACGCTGTGAGGTTGTTACGGATACGGGAGACATCATAATCAAGGTTACAGGATGATTCTCACGGATTTTCCCATCATGCAACCCAAAGTTGCGCCGTAGTTGGTAGACTGCAACCGTCCATTTTGGTATCATTGACGTGGAGGTGATACAAATGACCATAGGTCAAAGAATCAGTGACTTAAGAAAAGAACGTGGGTATTCCCAGGAATACGTGGCGGAAAAGCTGGACGTCAGCCGCCAGGCAGTGTCCAAGTGGGAGTGCGACGCATCCGCGCCCGACACCTATAATCTCATCGCCCTCTCCGAGCTGTTCGGGGTGTCTGTGGAGTATATTGCAGTAGGCAAAAAGGAAAACACGACCGAAACGGCGCCCCCACCGCAAGCTGAAAAAACTGTTGCGGTGACAAACCATTATCGTCAGAGCTTGGGGCTTTCCAATATTTTGGGCATCATCTTCTTGATCTGCGGGCTTGTCTGCGGTGTTTTATGCATTGTTATGGACGAGGAACGGCTGTTACCCCTTGCCATATCATTCATTTTTTGCGCCGTGATGGGCTTCATTCAGGTAAAGCACAAGAATCTCGTGGTTTGGTGGGGATATTGGCTCTTCTTTTTCCTTCTCTCGGTATTCGGCATGACATCAAGCCCGTTTCTGATTTTCAATCCTGCCTATTACGTGGGCGGCGTTAGCTGGCATCTGATTTTCGGCTACATTGACTGGATCTGGCTGGCGGGCAATATCGTCTATACGGTCTTTTACGTCAAAAGACTCAAAAAACAGAAAGAAAGTTCCGGACAGGAATTGAATTAAGTATTGAATTTAATAGCGATCTGTGCTATAATGACCACAGATACGGCGGCAGGATGCGGTGCGTCTTGCCGCTTTTTTCAGGAGGTTTCATGTACGCCAAGGTTTATATCGAGATCACCAATATTTGCAATATGCGCTGTTCCTTTTGTCACGGACACAGCCGCCCGCCGAGACGCATGAGTCGGGAGGAATTTTGCCGTGTCTTGGATCAACTGGATGGACAGACAAAATATATTTATTACCATCTGATGGGAGAACCGCTGATCCATCCTGAATTGCCCGATTTTCTGCGTATCGCTAAGGAGCGCGGATTCAAGTCCATCATCACCACCAACGGCACGTTGCTTTCCAAGCGAGGCGCGGATATGATCGCGGCCGGGCCACACAAGATCAGCATTTCACTGCACAGCTTTGAAGGACAGGATGCGGAAGCATTTGAAAGGTACATGACCGAGGTGACCGATTTTGCAGACACCGCCTCCCAAGCGGGAATCATTGTAGTGTTCCGCCTTTGGAACCGTGGCTTTGACGGCGGACGAAACGACAGCATCTATGACTATCTACGCCGTCGTTTTGAGGGCGAATGGACCGAAAATAGCCGCGGCATCCGGATCCATGATAAGCTTCATCTGGAATGGGGCGACCGCTTTGTATGGCCTGACCGAGAGGCTCCACTCTGGGGGGATGAAGTCTTTTGCTACGGCCTGCGGGATCATTTTGGCATCCTCTGTGACGGTACGGTGGTTCCCTGCTGTATGGACAGCGACGGTGTCATAGCACTTGGAAATATTTTCAAAGAACCCATCGCTGATATTTTGGATTCTTCTCGCGTCAAAAATATGATAAATGGCTTTGCCCATCGAAAGGCCACCGAAGATTTGTGCCGCCGGTGCGGATACGCACAGAGATTTTTATAATTGCAATCTTGTTTTTTAGGATTCTACTATCGGTAGAGTCATTCTCTCAATCGAATCTTGATTATCACGCAGGGTCATCATGTATGATGTACGCAAAGGAGGTGAAAGCTGTGTCTCAATATACGACCGGAGAGCTGGCGAAGCTGTGCGGCGTTTCCATCAGAACCGTTCAGTATTATGACAATCGTGGGATATTGATACCCAATGAGCTGTCCAGTGGAGGACGGCGGCTGTATTCCGAGGAAGACGTCAAGCGGCTCAAGATCATTTGCTTTTTGCGGGAATTGAACATTCCTCTCGGTACGATCGCGGAACTGATGAAGACGGATAACTCTGCCGAGGTCATTTCTATGATTTTGCGAGAACAAGAACGGCTCATCAAAGCCGAGCTGGATGAAAAACAAAAGAAGCTGCAAAATCTGGAAAGCGTGAATCGGATCATTGAAAAACAGCCGTTATTTTCCGTCGAGAGCATTGGTGACGTGGCAAACATCATGGAAAACAAGAAAAAATTGCGTAAGATCCACATAACGCTCCTTCTGATGGGGCTGCCGTTTACACTTATGGAATGGATTTCCATCATTCTTTGGATCGTTTCGGGAATCTGGTGGCCGTTTGTTGCCTATACGGTACTTGCCATACCTTTTGCAATTTGGATATCCTCTTACTACTTCAAACGCGTATCCTATATTTGCCCCAACTGCCACGAGGTTTTTCGCCCGGATATAAAGGAAGCTTTTTTTGCAGCGCATACGCCAACAACAAGAAAACTGACCTGCAAGCACTGTGGATACCACGGCTATTGCGTGGAAACATATTCTAAGGAGGACGCCTGATATGGAACAGTTGATGGAATATCTGCCCTTTCTGATCCCGCTGATTGTTTTGCAATTTGCGCTACTCGGATATACGATCTATCATATCCTGACACACAAGCATTATAAACGCGGCAATCGCTTGCTTTGGATGATTGTTACGCTTGTAGGCATGGAATTTATCGGCCCGATCCTGTATTTTATCCTTGGAAAAGAGGATGTCTGAGATGGATGTGCTGACGATTCAAGGTCTTGAAAAGCGTTTTGGAGAAAAGCAGGTTTTGAAAGGACTTGAGCTTTGTGTGCCTCCCAAAAGCATTTTCGGTTTTATCGGAGCGAACGGTGCAGGAAAAACAACGACGATGAAGCTGATTTTGGGGCTTTTAGCAGCAGATGCGGGGGAGATTCATGTTTGTGGCGAGCGTGTGGTATACGGCGAAACCAAAACCAACCAAAGCATTGGATATTTACCCGACGTGCCTGCCTTTTATGACTACATGACAGCCAAAGAATATCTTCACTTTTGCGGAGAAATGTTGGGTATGCCTCGGGCGGAGATCATAGAAAGATCTGCGCAGCTGTTAGAGATGGTTGGCCTGTTCAATGAAACACATCGGATCAAAGGATATTCCCGAGGCATGAAGCAACGGCTTGGTATCGCACAGGCCCTTCTGCATCGCCCCAAGCTTTTGATCTGTGATGAGCCCACCTCTGCGTTGGATCCCCTTGGCCGCAAGGAGGTTCTGGACATTTTACAAGCTGTCAAGGAAGAAACGACCGTCGTTTTCTCTACCCATATTCTTTCCGATGTGGAGAAAATCTGCACAGACGCCGCCATCTTAAAAGACGGTCATATCGTGATGCAGGGCTCTGTCTCTGCTTTGAAAGCGATGCGCACGTCAGATGAATTTTATCTTGTTCCTTCAAGCTCGGACGATATCATCCGAATTTTGACAGCCTTTGGGGGCGAAGCTTCTGTGTCCGGAGAAACTCTGGTCTTTCAGGGGGACGAGGAAAAAATGTTTGAAGTTCTGAAATATTTAACAGATCACCGTATTCCTATCAGCAAGATCGAACGTTGTGAGCCTTCATTGGAATCTCTTTTTCTGGAGGTGTCCTCATGAGAGCATTTACTGCTTTTTTCAAAAAAGAATGCCTGGATCTTTTGCGTACGGGGAAATTATACATTTTAGGCATCATTTTTTGCTTGTTTGGGATCATGAATCCCGCTATTGCCAAATTGACACCGCTATTACTGGAGCTCCTTTCGGATTCATTGAGCGAAAACGGTATGACGGTGACCGCAGTTTCGGTAGATGCAATCACTTCTTGGACGCAATTCTTCAAGAATATTCCCATGGCGCTCATTGCGTTTGTCTGTATGTTCGGCAATGCCTTCACCAAGGAATATGAATCCGGCACGCTTTTGCTGGTTCTGACCAAGGGTATGCCGAGATACAAGGTATATATATCCAAGGTAACCGTTCAAATGCTTTTTTGGACGATTGGATATTGGTTGTGCTTTGGAATTACCTATGGATATAATGCGTTCTATTGGGACAATTCCGTAACCGTCGGCCTTTGGCCTGCAGTTATCGGTTATTGGAGCTTTGGCATTTGGGTCATTTCTCTGCTGTCTTTACTTTCTGTACTCAGCAGTTCCTATATAGGGGTTCTCTTGGGTACCGGGGCAATCGTTTTCTTATGCTATTTGCTCTCCGCTATTCCCACGATACAGCCGTATCTCCCGACGGCTATGACGGATGCAACACAGCTGATGAAACCGTTTGAAGCAAGCGCCTATTTCAAGCCCTTCATTGCCACAGCTTCTACAGGTATCGGTGCATTACTGTTGAGTGTGCCGCTATTCAATCACAAGCAATTATAAAAAATCCTCGCGGTTCAGTCTAATCTGACCGCGAGGATTCATTTATAAATCAGGTTTTGATTTTGGCGCCGAAGGGGAAAATGGCGAGCTTCATCATTTTAATACACTGGATACCGTTGGGGATTCCGATGATGGTAATGCAATTCAAAATACCCAGGCCCAGATAAGCAATCGCAATTGCCCAACCGCCGACAAGCGCCCAAATCACATTGGCAATCGGATGTTTTCGGAAATTCAACTCTACTTTTTTTCCAAAGGGCATAAAGGAAAGCCGTGCGGCTTTAAAGCATTGTGTGCCAAGAGGAATTCCTACGATGGTGATACAAAGAATCAGTCCGCCGACAGACCATAAAAGGCCCAACCATAGTCCGCCAAAAAGGAACCAAATGATATTTGCTATGAGACGCATACTGTAATCCTCCTCGAGTAAAATTTCGGTACAAATATTATATCACAAAAAATTGGATTTGGCAACCCTTTGCATGATATTTATGTATCAAAAAAACATCATATGACTTGAAATAATTTTTATTCTGTGATATAATAAACGTATGTTATGATATAAATGAAAAGGAGATGTAAAATCATGGCAATCATTACTCCCGGCAACGCATTCGGTGCCGATTTGGGACAGGATCCCGCAAAGAAACCCCTCGCGTCGGTAGGTGGAAAAGTGATCACCGAAGATGACGTAACTCGCTACATTATGGCGATGGGTCGCAACGGACAAGCTTACAATAATCCTCAGGGACGCGCCGCTGTACTGGAACAGCTTGTTGCACAGAGGCTGTTCCTTTTGGATGCACAGCGAAACCTGATGGAACGTGAACCCGCATTCAAAGAGCAGTTGGCTGTAATCAAAGAACAGCTCCTCATGGAGTATGCAATTTCCAAGTGTGTGGAAGCCGTGAAAGTCAAGGACGAGGATGTTCTTGCTTTTTATGAAGCACACAAGGATCAACTCAATGCCGAAGAAACCGTGAACGCCAGCCACATTCTCGTGGACAGCGAGGACAAGGCTCAGGAGATCATGGCTTCCATCGAAAATGGGGATATGACTTTCGAAGATGCTGCCCGTCAGTATTCTTCTTGCCCTTCTTCTGCACAGGGCGGTAATCTTGGCGAGTTTGGTCGTGGCCAGATGGTGCCTGAATTCGATACCGCTTGCTTTGAAATGGCTGAGGGAGAAGTCAGAGGTCCCGTGCAGACGCAATTCGGCTACCACATCATCAAGCTCAACAAGAAAAATGAGGCTGCTCCCATGGCCTATGAGGATATCAAGGATGAGCTGATGGCACAGGTAACCCGAGAAAAGCAGCAGGCAGCTTACCAAAGCAAGGTCAACCAACTCAAGATCCTTTATCCTGTAGACAAATTCTGATACAAGGAGGCTCCCATGCGAGAAAACACCCCTACCCTGCTGTCTTTTCTTAGACAGGCTCTCGGTGTACCGCTGGGAGCCATACCTTTATCTGAATGCCGCATAGAGCGCACGTATCTTTTAGAAAAGAATGCACTCTCCTTGGATGGTACAGTGATCCTTTTAACCGTGCCCTATGTGATGACAGATGACGTACATGATCCTCAGAGGAATCTGTCTCTCTATGCAATTCCGGAGGATTATCACGGCTATTTTGAAGGTCTCAAGCAAGAACTGATCCCGGAGCTTTGCAAGCATTTTCCCGATCACCATTTTGGTTTGTTTGCGGATCATTCCCCCATATTGGAGGTGGAAGCCGCCGTCAAATGCGGGATGGGAGTATTGGGTGACAATGGGCTGTTGATCACCCCGGAATACGGCTCCTTCGTGTTCATCGGAGAAGTTATCACAGATATGCCTTACGAGCTTGCAACAGGTCAAGTAACCGCATTTGTTCCGTCCCCCATTCAACGTTGTGCCGGCTGTGGCGCTTGCATTTCCGCGTGCCCGGGACAATGTCTTCCGAATTCCAGAAGCACCTGCATATCCGCCATTTCTCAAAAGAAGGGCGAATTGAGTGAGGAAGAGACATCTCTTCTTTGTAGGCAAAACTTGATTTGGGGATGTGACACCTGCCAATTGGTTTGCCCTATGAACCAACGGGTTTTGGAGAAAGGTATCAATACACCCGTAGCATTTTTTCAAAGCAACAGGCGCGCCGTACTTGAGGAAAATGACATTTTGGGAATGCCCGAGGAGATCTTCAAAAAACGCGCTTATTCCTGGAGAAGACGCGATGTCATTCTTCGTAATCTGAGACTGCAAAAGGAAAGGAGGAAGCCATGATTCGCTTTTTGTTGGGACGTACCGGAAGCGGGAAAACAGCAACGGTTATGCAAAGCATCCGAGCGCATCTTCAAATGAAGCAGGATGTGATCCTTTTTGTACCCGAACAACAGCTTTTCAGTATGGAGCGCGCATTCTTACCCATACTTTCTGCGGATGAATCCGCATATTTAACCATTACCAGTTTTACAAAGCTGTGTGATACGATCGAAGAGCTGTACGGCGGAAGGACGCATACTTCCCTTTCCAAAGCCACCGAAATGATGCTCATGTGGTTCAATCTGAAAAGTCTGAACGGGCTTTTGGAAACCTATCACTCCATTCCGTCGGGGGATACCAATTTTGTTGATATGATGCTCGCATTATATCGCGAGCTTTCGGGAAACGGGATCACTTCCGAGCAACTGGAATCGGTCGCAGATTCTCTTCCCTCCGATGTCCCCCTGGCTTCCAAGCTGAAGGACATTGCCTTGATTACTTCCTCTTACTCTGCGTTAGCCGAAGAAATCTGCGGGCATAATCCGGCAGATCGGTTGATACGCGCCACAAATACAGCACGAAAGCAGAATTATTTCCGAGGGAAATATCTGTTTTTTGATTCTTTTTCAAGCTATACCTATCAAGAATACGCGATGATGGCCGAGGCTATGACCGAAGCAGAAGAAATGACGGTAACACTCGGGTTTGACGATCCTTTTTGTGAGGAACCGCAGTTTGACAGTTTAAAAGAGACATACCGCAGATTGAACGGAATTGCTTCTTCACAAGGGATTCAGCGCTATGTAGAAAAGCTACAGCGTTCTGATGATCAGACAGAGCTTGGTGTTTTGGAGTCTTCCCTATGGAATTTCCAAAAATCTCCTGCCGAAATTTCCTCTGAAAACCAAGGCCATGTTCGTATGGTGATAGCCCCGAATCCGTATGAAGAAGCGCAGGCGGCTGCACTGCATATTCTGGAGCTCCATGCAGAGGGGCACTCTTTTGACGAGATCGTGGTTGTGGTTCGGGACATGAATCAATGGCGCGGTGTTTTGGATGCCGCGTTGGAGCAATACCGCATCCCCTATTATATATCTGAAAAAACGGATCTCAACAAAAAGCCTGCAGCTCGTTTGCTCATTTTAGCACTCAGATGTATCGGGAGACACTATCGCATACAGGATGTGATGTCGCTTTCTAAAACAGGCCTCTGCGATATATCCCCCCGCGCTTTGGACTCTTTTGAGGAATACACGGAAACATGGCATCTTTCGGGTAACAGACTCTTAGAACCCTCCTGGAACATGAATCCCGACGGATATAAAATCGAATGGTCTTCTCGCGGAAAACGTATACTCGATGATGCAAATTCTGTCAGAGAAAAGCTCATAAGCCCCTTGCAAAGCTTAGAGGTCAAGCTCAAAGCTGCCGAAGATTTGACCGATCAATGCAAGGCGCTGTATGAGTATCTCTGTGAGCTTTCTGTGAAAGAACAGCTTGCTGTGCAAGGAGAGACTCATCTTTCTCTGGGGCATATCCGAGAAGCGGGAGAAACCGTTCGGCTGTGGTCATTTATCAACGAGGCCCTGGCTACACTTGCGACGGTGTCTACCATGATCTCCACCGAAGAGCCGACGCTGACTCCGGATGAGCTTGCATCCTTGCTTTCTATGCTCTATGCCGCCACAGATATTGGCTCTGTTCCCTCTCAGCATGATTCTGTCATCATCGGTACAGCAGACAATTTACGTGTGGATAATGTCAAATCCGCGCTACTGCTTGGTCTCAACGAAGGTGAATTCCCCGCCAATGTAAGAAGCCAGGGAATTCTTACGGATCAGGATAAAGATACTTTGTGCCAATGCGGCATTGAATTTTCCTCCCGTAAGGAAATGCTGACCTCTGAAGAGCTCCTGTATGTCTACCGAGCTATGACAAAGCCTCGGGAGCAATTGATTCTTTCCCGTAGCTTACTTCAAACGGACGGGCGGGAATTGACACCCTCTGCGGCATATACACGAGTTGCATATCTTTTGCCGCACATAAAGCCCATTCCTTTTTCTGCGGCTTATCTGGGCGAAAACACCTCGGACGTGTTTTCTCCTGCGACGGATGACACCTTGCCGCCCCCCCGGGCCTATGCTCTTTTGGGGGAGGAAATGTGGCTTTCCAGAAGTAAGCTGCAACGGTATTCCGGATGTCCCTACAGTTATTACGGTTCCTACGTATTACAGCTCAGAGAAAAAATTTCTGCCTCGGTTGACAATCAAGTATCGGGACTGTTTTTGCATCACGTTTTGGAGCATTATCTCCGTCACGCCATCGACGAGCGTGGGAATCTGCTTCCGATGAGCGATGATGACATGATATACACCGCTAGTCAAATCATCAACGATTATATTCAAACGCTCAATGCATCTCCCACCATTTGCAGAGAAGGTCGTTTTTTGCATACCTTTGACCGTCTTCGCGCAATTGCGCTGGTGCTTCTGAAAAATATCACAGAAGAACTGCGCCAAGGCAGCTTTTCTCCTGTCGGCTTTGAGTGGGATACACACGGTCATTCCCCTGACGACCCACAGCCCTTGGTGCTTTCTTTGTTTGATGAAACCGATGAAAACCTCCCCGTGGGAATTCAGCAAGGCGCATCCGTCAAGCTCAAAATGGGCGGCATCATTGACCGCGTGGATACCTATCGCTCAAGTGATGGACAAACCGTTTATATCCGCGTGGTGGATTATAAATCCTCCAAGCATGATTTTTCAGACAAGAGCATTACGGCCGACATGGATATCCAGCTTCTTTTATATCTGTTTACGCTGTGTTCCGAAAAAAACAAATGGCTATTCGCGGATGCAGAGGGCAATCTTCCCGAGCGGGTCTTGCCGGCACAGGCAATGTACCTATCTCCCAAGGAAGACACAGACATCGGAGAGATTTCTTGTGTCAGAACCGGAATTCTTTTGAATCATGCGGAGGTTTTGCGCGCCGTTTCTTGTGAAGGCTTGATCTCCTTTATGCCGGAGGGCACAAAAATCGGAAAAGACGGCAATTTTTCCGGCAAAGCCCTATATTCTTCGGAACGGATCCAAGCTCTCGAAGATATTTTGCATCAGACCATCTTGGAAAATGCCCGTCAGATGTACAGCGGGAACGCGCAAAGGACCCCATCATCTGACGCTTGCAAATATTGCAGACAGCGTGTAGGATGTCCTGTGGCATCCGAAACCAATTCGTTTTAAAAGGAAAGGAGTGGAACTATGTCAAGAAATTGGACGCAAGCACAACTTTCCGCAATTCAAACCCAAGGTAGGACTCTGCTCGTTTCCGCCGCAGCGGGTTCGGGTAAAACCGCAACCCTAACGGAGCGTATCATCCAAAGAATTACTGACTCCCAAAATCCGGGAGATCTTTCGAGAATGCTCATCGTAACCTTTACCAAGGCTGCAGCTTCCGAGCTCAAGCAGCGTATTTCTCAAGCTTTGTCGGATGCCATCGCGGCTGCCCCTACCAACCGCCATCTGCAATCCCAGCTCATTCATTTGGGTAGTGCCCCGATCAGCACGATCGATGCATTTTGTTATCAACCTGTCAAGGAGCATTTTGCGGAGTCGGGTATGCCCGCATCCTTCCGTATCGCGGATGCTGCAGAGTTACAGCCGATGCAGGATAGGATCATGAACGAAACGATCGATGCGTTTTATGAACGTTATGCAACAGAGCTCTCTCCTGATTCCGGCGACGAGATTTTCTCAATTCTCAAGCAGAATATATTTGCCGATCTCTGTGACAGCCTGTCTTCCTTCAAAAATGACGAAAACATCACGGTTACCCTCAACAAGCTTTATCAGGAGCTTTTGAACTTCCCCGAAGGGATCCGACTTCTAAAAACCCAGGCAGAACGTCTTGCCGTCGAGGCAGAAAATGAATTCTTTGATTCCCATCACGGGAAACAGCTCTTTGATTGGACAAAAAATTTCTGCAAATCTGCCATTGCATTCTACGAGGATGCACTTCTCTATATTTCGGATGATCCCGTTGCCGTTGCGTCTTACGGAGAAAGCCTTTCGCACGACTTCGAGTTCTTCCAAAAATTAGAGCTTCTTTTGCAAACGCCGTCTTATGCACAGGTACGCCTTTTGATTCATAATCACATTCCCAAGGGCTTTATCACCAAACGGGGACACGCCAAGGATTACAGTGATCTCAAAAAAAGGCGAAACAAAATTCATGGAGATTTGGACGATTTCCGTGAATCGTTGTATGCCTTCACTGCGGAGACCTTGTCAAAGGATATGCGACATCTTGCTTCTCTGGCAGACGTGTTGTTTGACTTTTTCGATACCTTTGACAAAGCGCTGACCGAAGAGAAGCTGAAGCGCGGCATTTGTGATTTTACGGATAACCGAAGACGCCTGCTCGCCATGCTCCAAAATCCCGATGGGTCGCCCTCTCCCCTGTCGCAGTCCTATCTTGAAAATTTTGATGAGGTTTACATCGATGAGTATCAGGATGTGGATGAATTGCAAGACACCATTTTCCGATTGATCGGTGGCAATCACCGCTTTATGGTGGGAGACATCAAACAAAGCATTTATGGCTTCAGAGGTGCAGATCCTACGGTATTTTCGCGTTACCGCCAAGCTCTTCCTCCTCTTGAAGAAGGTCTTTCGGATCGAGGAAACAGCATTTTCATGTCAGATAACTTCCGTTGTGATGAATCCGTGATCCGCGTAACCAACGGTGTCTGTAGCCATATGTTTGAGGTCTGTCCTGAAACTGTTGGGTATCTTCCTATGGACGATCTGGGTTTTTCCAAGAAATGCCCGGAGGGCTATCACTCTCCCCACGTGCATATTGCCATGCTGACTGCAGGAGGAAAAAATGAAGAGCCCGGGCCTTTCAAAGGAACTGATGCAGAAGCGGTATACGTGGCAAACCAAATTGCGCACCTGCTCTCCTCACGCCAAACGCTGGCTAACGGACAGGTCATTCAACCCAAAGACATTGCCATTTTGATGCGTGATACCACCCAGATGAATGCATATATGGCAGCCCTGTCCGCTGCGGGAATCCCTACGGGATGTGAGGATATGGAAAAGGAAGCGGCCAAGAAGGATCTTTTTCACGGCGCGGATATGATCTACCTACTCAACCTTTTGCGTGTGATCAATCATCCCAACCATGACGTACCGCTGTCGGAAATTTTGCGCTGCGATTTTCCCGGTTTCAGCTTGGATCAGCTCATTACACTAAGACACAGTGCCGAAAAAAACGCATCCCTTTTTGAGGCTCTTGAGAGCTATACCGACGCAGAGGCACCTGATCCTGATATTTTACACCGTGCAACAGCTTTTCTTACCTGGCTTGACGGCTACAGATCCCTTTCTACGACTCTGACAGCAGAAGAGCTTTTGCGTAAGCTTCGCAGTGATCCTTGCGTTCAATGCAAAAGCAGTAAGGCATTTCGGTATCTGTATGAAAGCGCACGGACTTGCCGTGTGTCTTCCTTTGTCGGAATCTATACATTCCTCCATTACATTGAAAGCAAAATTCTCAACGAGAAAAAAGTGACCCTCACGGAGAACACTTCGCGTCCCGGCGGTGTGGTGTCACTTATGACCATTCATGCTTCCAAAGGCTTGGAATTTCCTGTCTGTTTTGTGGCTCGTTGCGGCAACAGCAAGCGCGACAAGCTCTCAACTGCCGACCTCGTATTTGATAAAAGCACAGGTGTATCCCTCAAATTTTATGACCGTGAGGAACACAGAAAATATGACAACGGGCTGAGAAGAATTGCCGCACAGATCCGACTTAACCGTGAAAAAGAGGAGGAAATGCGGATTCTCTACGTTGCCATGACCCGTGCAAGAGAATACTTGTACTTGGTGGGATTCAAGTCGGACACGCGTGCCCCCTTTATCAAGGGTGACCGCTTCAATGCCTTGACTGCCGGCTCGTACATGGAGTGGATTCGCGCGGGAATGGAGGCGCATCCTGAGATACTTCCCTACTGCGACGTACATGAAGTGTCAGAAAATTCCATAGAGCGGGTTTATGTCCAAATCCAAGAAACCACCCAAAGCGGTACGGCTGATTTGGAAGCGGACAAAGAAAAATACCGTCAATTGCATCGGATGCGTGCGAAGATTTCTCCCATAGAAGAGCTTCTGCGCTCTGTTCCGACAAAGGTTCCCGCATCCAGAATGACGGATATGCTTCTCGATGAATGTGTTTACTACACTTCCGATCTTTCGCTCGGAGATGAGGATAAGATTCCTGTATCCGAGCGGATGGCTCCTCTCTTTGACGTTCAAAGCAAAGAAAACATCCGCCGCTCACTCATGCTTATGAGTCATGGAAGCAGCAGTGATGAGTTTGAGCTTCTCCTCAAGGCCAACAGCCGTCCTACAGCGGCTGAAAAAGGCACGGCAGCGCATATGTTCTTGCAGTACTGTAACTGGAAGGCAGTATACGAAAAAGGCTTAGAAGAGGAAATTTGTCGCCTCCGCGAGGATGGTTTTATCACGGAGCGTGTAGTAGCCATCCTCGATCGAAAGCAGCTCGCCGCTTTCTTTGAAAGCAATTTTGCCAAACGCGCTTACACGGCTACCCATATGGAGCGCGAGCTTAAATTTCAGCGATTCATCCCACTCCGTACCCAAACGACCCATCAAGCATTGGCAGATGCCTTGGGAGAACGCACGCTGTACGTACGTGGCTCTATTGATCTGCTTTGTGAATACCCCAACGGGTGCTTGGAGATCTGCGACTATAAGACCGATCATATCACCCGTGAAGAGCGTGAAAACCGAGATATACTTGTCTCACATCTGCGCGAAAAGCATCTCTCTCAGCTGAGGCAATACGCGGCGGCGATGGAGGAGATGTACGGGAGACGTCCCGACAAGGTGTATATCTTTGCATTAGCACTCGGTGAGGCTGTGGAGATAGCACTTGATGATTAAATAAGCACCAACAAATATAACCGCCGTCGGTAGTCACAACTATCGGCGGCGGTTACTTTTTATTGATTTCGGTCATTTTCCAATATAGGGATCAGCTCGTCCAACCCTTCGCACTTTTTCCACAGCATATTTTCAATTTCCTCTGTGGGCGGGATCAGATCAGGCACCATAACTGCTCTCATGCCTGCGGCGCAGACGGCGCGAACACCGCTGAGGGAGTCCTCCACGCCGATACACTCGGCGGGATCCACCCCCAACCGCTCGGCGGCCAGGAGGTAGATATCGGGAGCGGGCTTGCCGTGCTCGATCATGTCGCCCGTGACGATGGTGTCGAAGTACCCCATCATATCCGTCCGCTCCAGGTGGTCCTTGACGGTGTCCCAGGGAGTGGAGGTAGCCATGCCCACCTTGTAGCCGTGGGCCTTGAGGTAGGAAAGCACCTCGTGAGCCCCCTCCTTAACGGGTACTCCCTGCTCCAGGATGCCGAAATAGTAGTACTGACGGCGGGGGAGGTAGTCCTCAAAGGGGATATCGGGGTACTTTTTCGCCCAGTACTCCGCGATCCAGGGGATGGTGGTGCCAGTGCAGTCGCGGACGGTGTTCTCGATGTCGGGGACACCAAACTCAGCGGCGGCGGCCTTCCAGGCTTGCAGGTAGACTTTTTCTGTGTCATGGAGGGTGCCGTCCTTGTCGAAGATGATGGCGCGGATAGACATAGGGATACTCCTTTCGGATAGTTGAGTAGAGATACAAGATACGAGATACAAGATATGCCTCGGGTTCAGCTTATCTGATATCTTTGTATCTTGTATCTTTGTATCTGCCGAGCTTGCTCGGCGCGTATCTTACTTAGTCGGGGCAACGCTCACCCAAAATCACGCGGTACTTCTGGTAGAAGCTCTCGAAGTAGCCCCCCTCCAGAGCCTCGCGGATCTTGCGGGTGAGGTTGTTGTAGAAGTACAGGTTGTGGGTGACCGCCAGGCGCATACCCAGGGACTCCTTGGCCTTGATGAGGTGGCGGATGTAGGAGCGGGAGTAGCTCTTGCAGGTGGGGCAGTCGCAGGTCAGGCCGATGGGGCGGGGATCCTTCATGTACTTCTCGTTGAGGAGGTTGATCTTACCCTCCCAGGTGAAGAGGTTGCCGTGGCGGGCGTTGCGGGAGGGCATGACGCAGTCGAAGAAGTCCACGCCCATGTGGACGGCCTCCAGGATGTTGCAGGGTGTCCCCACGCCCATGAGGTAGCGGGGCTTATCCTTGGGCATATGAGGCTCCACGGCGTCGATGATGCGGTACATCTCCTCGGTGGCTTCACCGACCGCCAGGCCGCCGATGGCGTAGCCCTCGCAGGGGATCTCGGAGATCTGGTGCATATGCTCGATACGGAGATCCTCGTAGGTACCGCCCTGGTTGATGCCGAAGAGCATCTGGTTGCGGTTAATGGTCTCGGGGAGGCTGTTGAGGCGGTCCATCTCGGCGCGGCAACGCTCCAGCCAACGGACGGTGCGGGCGCAGGACTGCTTGACGTACTGGTAGGGGGCGGGGTTCTCGATGCACTCGTCAAAGGCCATAGCGATGGTGGAGGCCAGGTGGGACTGGATCTGCATGCTCTCCTCGGGGCCCATGAAGATGCGTTTGCCGTCCACGTGGGAGGCGAACTTCACGCCCTCCTCGGTGATCTTGCGGAGGGAGGACAGGGAGAAGACCTGGAATCCGCCGCTGTCGGTGAGGATGGGCTTGGGCCAATTCATGAACTTGTGGAGGCCGCCCATGTCGTAGATGAGCTTGTCGCCGGGGCGGATGTGGAGGTGGTAGGTGTTGGAGAGCTCGACCTGGCAATCCACGTCATTGAGCAGCTCCATGGTGGATACGCCGCCCTTGATGGCGGCGCAGGTGCCCACGTTCATGAAAACGGGGGTCTGGATGTCACCGTGAACGGTGTGGAGCACGCCTCTGCGGGCGCGTCCGTCGGTTGCGAGAATCGTAAACATCGGTTCCTCTTTCTTGGCTTGTCACAATGCAATGTGAGGCCGTAGTAATGTATTAAGTCAGGGAACGCGGGAGAACGTGCCTCCGGCGGCTCAAACCCTTTTTGAAAAAAGGGTTTGAGGATCCCAAAAACTTTCAAAAATAGTTTTTTTGTTATGAAATACCTATATCCCTAAAGATCGGGCGACGGATTCCCATAGAAATTCCTCATCATGGTCGGTATTCATTTCAGCCTTCATTCTGTTCACGGTTTGAAGGCACTCCATAGCGTAATGTCTGCCTGTTTTCAAAATGCCCATAACGGCTCTTGCCCAGACATTTGCCTTGTCGATGAAACCGCTTTCATAGAACTCCTTTATCGCGCTGTCCGTATCGTATGGAACACGGATCAGCTGTGGGATCCACCGATTTTCGGAATATTCGATCACGGCGAAATCTGCGTCGGTTCGATCCTGCACGTTCACACCGACAGACCCGCCGTTCACGATCCATTTTCCATGAATCTCGTGAATAAAGGACTGGTGGGAATGAGCGCACAGCAATAGATCCGTTTTCATGCTTTCGGGAGTCGTTTCCCACTCAGAGGATCCGGGAAGGAGCAAATAACGGTTCGTCTTCATAGAGCCATGGCATATTTCAAAGCTCTCGGCTCCGTCTATCTGCACCTGCATACTCTCGGGCATACTTCTGAACCATGAAAGATCCTCCTCTGTCAAATGCTCGTATGTGTACAGCAATGATCCGTATCTGGATCCATACGTCCAACCGTCATGGGGATCGTCGTGGTGAGAAAGCATATAATCCTCACGGTTGCCTCGTACAAAATAGGTCTGATACCGCTCTTGTGCCTGTCGGAGCAAGGCAATGGTCTTTTCGGGACACGGGCAGTCTGTGATATAGTCACCCAAAAAGGCGATGGTTCGGATATGTAGCTTTTCGATCTGCTCCAAGCAGGCTTCCAGCGCGTAATGATTGCCGTGAATATCACCTATGGCCGCGATTTTCATGATCCCTGCTCCATTTACTGCACGAACCAGCAGTAATCCAATATAATATTCCCCTCCCCGTCGGGCGTAGTATACCGCGGACAGGTGCAATTCTCAAAGCACCAGGCGGCTCCCTCGGCGTCGCGCCAGACAGTCATGCCCGCCTCCTCGATGGCGGGGCGGCACTTTCCGCACAGGGAATGTACCTCTCCCTCCTTACCGTAGATCCAGCTGGTGCCGAGGTCGGCGGCGGCGGGGAAATCCACACAGTCAAAGCCCTCGGGGACGGGGGTGTCGGCGGGGGTGAACATACCCAGCCAGTACTGCCAGGGCTCGCCGTCCTTGTGGCGCTCCAGACCAATATAGCCGCCGCCATTTTCCCAGATGGCAGTGATCTTGTCGGTGCCGCCCATGGCGGACTCCACGGCGTCAAACCAGCCGTTCGCAAACCATTCGCCCCAATGGCCGCCTACCTCGAAGTAGCGCTTGCCGATGAAGCGGAGGGCGGGGGTGGGGTCGCGGAAGATCTTTTGAATAGTAGGCATTTTTTACTCCTTTATGAGCGGGATATAGATCCGCTCCGAATAGTCTCTGCCGGATTCCACATAGCTTTCCAGCTCGAATCCCCCCGAACGCCGATAGCCGTTTTGCGGGAGCCATACGGCACCGATCCAATCCCATGTGCGGCGGATGGTATCCACAAAATCGTGCTGTCCCGCAGGCGCGGTATCAAAGAGCGCGTACAGACCGCCCTTGATCGACAGCTCCACCGTTCCCGTTCGGTCGCCCGTTGCGTCCTCTTCCCTGATGCCGATAAAGTAATCAAGGCAGTTCTTTTGGGGATCCCACCGCATGGCTCCGTAGTCCTCGACGATCCTTCCACCCGAGAGCCGCGCCGAACGCCCCTCGGCGTTGTAGCGATTCCAGAAGTGCGGAGGGAAATGGATATCGGAGGGATAGACGATCAGAGTGAAGTCCTGCAAAAACGCTAAGGACACGGCGGGCGTAGGCTCGGCGGGGTCAGGGTCAAAGGGCTCGTACAAGCGCAGAGAGCAGCTGACCTCCCGAAACTGGGTGGGCAGGATATTGTGCTCGGTCTTGAAGGCGCGGGTGAAATTTTCCTTGGAATTGAAGCCGTACTCAAAGGCGATATCCGACATGGGGCGCGCGCTATCCCCGATGCGGCGGATGATTTCGGTGAGTCGGCGCTTGCGTATGTAGTCAGCAGGCGTGAGGGAGACGGTGACGCGGAACAGACGGAGAAAATGGTATTCGGAATACCCCGCCACACGGGCAAGGGTGGCATTGTCCAGTACCCCTTCGCGGTCGTCCTTCAGATGGGCTTCGATGTAGTCGATCACCTTCATCACCTTGGACACGGGAAGGGCATTCTCTTTCAGCTCGGTCATGGTCTCACCTCACCCTTATTATAGCGGATATCCCAGCGTAATGATTGATAAAAATTGCGGTCTTTGAAAAGATCAGCACCTCTCAAACTGATGATCAATATTCCTCTTCTTCATCTCCATAGCCACCGGCCGTCCATGCGGACAGTAGGTGATGTCGGGCAGTTCCATGAGCTTACCGACGAGCCATTGGATATGCTCGGGAGGATAAACGCGGCCCGCCTTGATGGCGGCCTTGCAGGAGGCCTGATAGAGGGCCTTTTCAAAAGCGATATCGCGGGTCAGCTTGGCAACGCCCGAGCCGTCGCGGAGCTGTTCGGCAAAGGTGGCGAACATATCGGGAACCGCCCCCGGCTCGATGCCCGTGGGGATGGCATCCACGCTGACGGTATTTCTCATGCAGGAGAAGGAAAAGCCGATGGCCTCCAGCTCGTGGCGATATGTATCGATCAGCCCTACCTCGTCGCTCATGAGCATCACGTCGATGGGGAGCATCAGCATTTGCACGTTGGCCTCCCCGGCTTTCATTTGCGCTTTGAGTTCTTCAAAGATAATGCGCTCGTGGGCGGCGTGCTTGTCGATGATGAGCATTTGATCACCTTGTTCCACAATCACGTAGGAATTGAACACCTCACCAACGATACGCCAAGGCTTAGGCAGTGCTTCATCCGTCGGAGATTCGGCAACCGACGCATTCTTTTCTTCGACCTGTAAAGGGTCTGGATGATGGGCGGGCATGGTTTTGACAGGATCAACCGCATATTCAGGGGGAGACTCAACGGGAATATTCTCCGGCACATGGATGGGATTCTCTGTTTGAGCGAAACCCATCATTGCTCGAGCCTCTGCCTCATAGACCTCCATAGGAATTTCTTCTGTCACAGGGATCTCTGCATTTGCTCCGGAAAGTTTTGCGGGTGTATCGGGAATGCGGGGAATTGAAACAGGCGGCTCTTTCGGCGCTTGATCCGTTTCCCTGTTTAATGTTTTGGATTGTCCGCGGGTTCCGTAGCGCTGCATATATTCCTCGGCGGTGATACGCTCTTGCGGCGGTTTGACCTCAGTTGCAGATTGGAATGCGGGAGAGGTCTTTGGAGAAGTATAGGGAGACGTACTTCCCTTTTGATCCTTGGGAAGACTTGTATCCATAGAGAGCTGGCGTTTGGCCAAAGATTCGGCGCGGCCTGTTTCAATGGGGGTCGTTGCATCTGACACGCGGTCACCGATCACACCCAGCTTGGCGGCAGGATTCACCGCCGACATATCAGGGCGGGTTGTGTTTTGCTCCAAGGCTTGACGGACGCTGTAATAGATGGCCTCAAACACAGGCTTTTCGTTGGAGAATTTCACCTCCAGCTTGGCGGGGTGGACGTTAACATCCACGCGGGCGGGGTTCAACTCGATAAAAATGACACAACAGGGGTATTTTTCGGGAGCGCAGTAGGACACGAAGGCCTGCTCGATGGCCGCCATGGCGGTCTTGGAGCGGACGTATCGGTGGTTGATAAAGAAATTCTGGTAATTGCGGTTGACCTTGACGTGATCGGGGCGGCCGATAAAGCCGCTGATGGTAATGCCCTCGTAATCTCCCGAGACGGGGATAAGACGAGAGGCGAAGTCACGGCCAAAGACGGCGTAAATGGCACTTTTGAGCTGTCCGTCTCCCGCAGTCTCCAGCTTTTGAACGCCGTCCACGATGAAGCGCACGGCGATCTCGGGATGGGACAGCGCCACCCGCTCCACGTTGGCGGAGACGGCCATGGATTCGGTAGCATCGCGCTTCAAGAACTTGCGGCGAGCAGGAACATTGGAAAACAGGTTTTCTACGATGACGGTTGTTCCGTCACGGCTGCCATGCTCGGTCACTCCCAAGAATTGACCGCCGCGAACCTCCAGTACGTGTCCCATAGCATCCTCGCGGCGTTTGGAAATAATACGCATATCCGACACCGATGAAATGGCGGCCAGCGCCTCGCCTCGGAAGCCCAGGGTGAAGATGCTCTCCAGATCGGTAGCATCCTTGATCTTACTGGTGGCGTGGCGGCGAATGGCCATAGGGAGATCTTCCTCAGACATACCGCAGCCGTCGTCGGTGACCCGCATGAAGGTCACACCGCCGTGCTGGATCTCCACGGTGATATGCTTGGCCCCCGCGTCGATGGCGTTTTCCATCATCTCCTTGATGGCGGAGGCGGGGCGGTCCACCACCTCACCCGCGGCGATGAGGTTGGCGACCTCGAAGGATAGGACTTGGATAGTTCCCATGGCGTTTTCCTTTCTTGAATAATGAGAAAAATGAGGGGCGGACTTCGGTCTTAGCGACCATGCCGAAATAGTGCTTGGTCTCTTCAATAAACGCTTCTTACATGTGTTTGAGCAGATCAAGCAGATCGTCAATAACGATCAATCCTTCGGGAAGTTCACCGTATGTGTTCCTTTCAAACTTAAACAAAACAGGTGTCATACCCACAGCTCGACTGCCCTCTACATCTACTTTCACTTTGTCTCCAACATACCAGATGTCCGTGGGCGGCAGATTGCTTCGTGTAATTCCGACATCAAAAATATAATGATTCGGTTTACGCACGCCGTAATCACTTGATGCGATGACAAACTCAAAGTGGTGATGGGGGAATAATTCGTCAAGAGTATTTCGGAGCAGATCACCACTGAAGTCAAGGTTGGATATAACAGCCGTTTGTATTCCCATTTCATATAGTTTGTGAAGAAGCTCGTTTGCATGAGGAATTGGATCCTTGGCCACATCCTCACTCCAAATGATACGCTCGATTTCGTCAATAGAAATGGAAAATTTCAATCCCAAAACATCGTATACCAATGTGAGTATCGTCTTTTCGGGAACTTCGAAAAGTTGTTTGCGACTTTCATCAAAAAGAGCAAAAATTTCATTGGTGCGTTGGTCTATTTCCTCTGCCGTCAAATTATGAGGGTTCTCTGAAATGTATGGCATCAAGGCTCTGACACCTTTCAATGAATCAAAGTCTGAATAATCAAGCAATGTGCGCCCAACATCAAATATTACCATTTTCGGTTGCATTGTTACACTCCTAACCATCGGTCATGGCAGTCGAGATGATCACTTATTGCACAAAATCGCTGCCTATATTATCTGTACCTCTTTTTCCACTCAAACATGAGCGACATACACTCAAAGGGCGACAGCGTATTGAGATCTACCTGTCGAAGCTCTTCGAGAAGCTGATCATTGATCATATCATCAATAGAAAGCAAGCCATCGTCTTCTTTCGCCTTCGTCGAAGCGTCACCATCCACAGCATCACGAACGGCCTTGGAAGAAGCCTCCACCATGGACAGCACCTCCTTGGCGCGCTTGATGACCTCGTTAGGAAGACCTGCCAACTTGGCAACCTCGATACCGTAGCTGTCATCGGTGGAGCCTTTGACGATCTTGCGGAGGAAGGTGATGGAATCTCCCCGCTTCTTGGCGGCGATGTGATAATTCACCACACCGTCGTACTCCCCTTCCATGCTTGTCAGCTCGTGGTAATGGGTGGCAAACAGGGTACGCGCGCCGATCTTGCGGCTGGCGGTGTACTCCACGATGGCGCGGGCGATGGACATACCGTCAAAGGTGGACGTACCGCGACCCACTTCATCGTAGATGATGAGGCTCTTTTTGGTGGCGTTGCGTAGGATGTAGGCCACCTCGTTCATTTCCAACATGAAGGTGGACTGACCGCTGGCCAGGTCGTCGGACGCGCCCACGCGGGTGAACATTTTGTCCACGATACCGATGCTGGCACTCGACGCAGGCACAAAGGAGCCGATCTGGGCGAGCAGGACAATAAGAGCTACCTGTCGCATATAGGTAGATTTACCCGCCATGTTAGGGCCTGTGATGAGCATGAGGCGGTCGTCCTTGGTGTTGAGATACACGTCGTTGGGAACGAAATAGAGATCCTTAACGAACCGCTCCACCACGGGGTGACGGCCGTCACGGATGTCAATGACATCGGTGGCGGTGATCTCAGGACGAACGTACTGATAGCGGGAGGCTACGGTAGCAAGGCTACAGTACACATCCAACTCAGACAGAAGCGCGGCGGTGTGCTGGACACGCTCGCTTCGTTCTGCCACAAACGAGCGGATACGGTTGAAAATTTCGTATTCCAAGGCACAGACCTTGTCTTTAGCGCCCAGAATGGTGGACTCCATGTCTTTGAGTTCGCTTGTGATATAACGCTCGCAATTTGCGAGGGTCTGCTTTCTGATGTAGGTATCGGGCACCATGTTCATAAAGGACTTGGATACCTCGATATAGTAGCCGAACACCTTATTATAGCTGATCTTGAGGGTTTTGATGCCCGTACGCTCCTTTTCCTCAGCGGCAACCTGTTCAACCCAGGATTGACCGTTTTTCATAATGGAGCGGAGACGGTCAACCTCGGGATCGTAGCCGTCGGAGATCATGCCGCCGTCGCGGACAGTAAAAGGAGGTTCCTCGGTAATGCCGCGATGGATCTCGTCGCAAATATCCGTGAGGCAATCCAACTCCTGATAAATACGGCGCAGCTCGTCTGACTCTGCATTCTGCAAAAGCGTCTTGATTTCGGGCAAAACGCTTGCAGTACTCCATACAGCGCGCAGATCCTTAGCGTTTGCCGTGCCGTAAACGATCTTGGTGATGAGCCGTTCCAGATCAAGCACGTGCGAGAGAAGCTCTGAGATCTCTTCTCGCATCATAAAGGTGCTGTAAAGCTCTTCTACCGCATTCTGGCGGCGAATGATCTTGTCCGGTGCAAGCAGAGGATGCTCAACCCAACGGCGCAGCATACGAGCGCCCGAAGAAGTTTTGGTCTTATCCAATACCCAAAGAAGCGATCCTTTTTTCTCCTTGGTACGCATGGTTTCCGTCAGCTCCAGATTGCGTCTTGTGTTGACGTCAAGCTCCAGATATTGACCTTCATCATAGACCAACAGTTCTTTGATATAGGATAAATCGTTCTTCTGTGTTTCGGTCAGATAATCAAGCAGAGCGCCAACAGCAGAAACGAGGGGTTTGTTTTCAAGAATCCCTTCCTTGAGATTTTCACCAAACTGGGCTGACACGCGGGCGGCACATATCGTATAGTCGAAGCGGCCGCTTTGATTGTCTGTGATGAGTCCGCCGTGGGATGTAATGTACTCAGCAGCATTTGAAAATTTCTTGGTTGAAAGATTGCTGATGACCTCGCGAGGCATATAGGTACCTAGCTCGTTGATGAGATGCTCGTCCATGCGGTCTCCGTCAATGACGGTGGCGTGCACCTGAGCCGTGGAGACATCGGCAAAGCAGAGGCCGAAGGACATCTCCGAGAGGTACATGGAGCAGATATAGTTGTTTTTCTGCTCAGGTAAGAGAGACGATTCAATGACCGTACCCGGGGTGATAACACGGATGACCTCGCGCCTGACCAGCCCTTTTGCAGTGGCGGGATCCTCCACCTGCTCACAGATGGCCACCTTGAAGCCCTTCTCGATCAGCTTGCCGATATAGCCCTCTGCCGAGTGAAAGGGGACGCCACACATGGGCGCACGCTCGGCTTCGCCGCAATCTCTGCCCGTGAGGGTCAACTCCAGCACGCGGGAGGCGGTGATGGCATCGTCAAAGAACATCTCGTAGAAATCTCCGAGACGGTAGAACACAAGGAAATCCTTGTACTGATTTTTGATCTCAAAATACTGCTGCATCATGGGTGTCATGACACGTTCCTCTTTCTCACATCAAATTCAATTGTTTGCATAGCAAAACATTCCTTCACCTGCCTCAAAGAGGCAGATTTCACTCGTGCAAAGCACGAATATCACCCGCGCCCGGCGCGGATCTCACTCGCACCACGTGCGAATATCACTGTGTCCGAAGGATACTCAGTGGCACCCACCGCAGGTAGAGCAATCGTGGGTGCAGTTAGAGGGCATCTCTCCCGTGATGGCAAAGGTGATGGTATTATTGACGGCATTCATCAGCTCGTTGACAGCCTCCTGCGCCTTGTTCAACTCCACGAACACGGGATGGACAGTGATCTTCTCATAGAGAACGTTGATGCGGTCCTGGATATTCTGGATGAGCTGGGGATCGAAGTCCTCGCCCATGGTCACGTTCTCCATGGCCTTCTGCTGGACATTGTATTCTGCCATGAGTTGGGACAACTCGGCATCTTCCTCGTAAGCCTTGCGGCACTCCTCCATTTTGACGAGGCGAGGGTCTTCCTTCAGGGCCTTGCCCAGGATGATGGCCAGTTCAAAGACGTTTTTGGTATCAATGTTGTTGTTTTCCATGATTTTATTCTCCTATTTGTATCATATATTTTTGAGATCCTTCGACTTGGGCAGAGCCCTCCCTCAGGATGACGTTACGTTTTTTCTATTTCGCCCCAAAGAGCGAAGGCTTCGGTTTTGTCGATTTTTACGTTGACAAACTGTCCCACCATGTCGGGCGTTCCCTTAAAAAAGACGATCTTATTCCCTTCTGTGCGCCCACTGTAAACGCCGGGATCCCCCTTGCTGACTCCGTCGCACAGGACACGCAAGATCTGATCTTGCAGCAAAAGATTTTTTTCCTTAGCAATCTCATTTTGCGTAGCCAAGAGACGGTCAAAACGATTCCCCTTGACGGTATCTGGAATCTGTTCCTTCTCAGCTGCGGGCGTACCCTTACGCGGAGAATAGATGAAGGAATACAGCATATCAAACTGTACTTCTTTGAGCGCTGTCAAGGTGTCTTCAAACTGATCTTCGGTCTCTCCGGGGAAGCCTACGATGATATCAGAGGTAACGGTTATCCCCGGCATTTTTTCACGCATATAGTGGATGCTGTCCATGTATCTGTTCATATCGTAATGACGGTTCATAGCCTTCAATACAGCATCGTTACCGGATTGCAGGGGCAAATGGAACTGGTGCGCGATGTGCTTGCCGCCCGCCATCACGTCAATGAGCTTGTGGCTTGCGTCCTTCGGGTGGCTGGTCATAAAACGAAGCCAAAAGTCTCCCTCAACGGTATCAAGCTCTGCCAGAAGATCAGCAAAGTCGGTATCTGTTCCCTTGCCATAGGAATTGACGTTCTGTCCGAGGAGGGTGATGTCCTTATAGCCTTCCGCCACGAGAGCCTTGACCTCGGCTATGATGTCCTCCTTCTTACGGCTGCGCTCACGGCCGCGGACGTAGGGTACGATGCAGTATGAACAAAAATTGTTGCAGCCATACATGATGGATACCCATGCACGGTAATCCGAGCCTCGGCGGACGGGCATACCCTCGGCCACGGTCTCGGTAAAGTCTACGTCGCTGTCGGTGGTAATGAGCCGCTTTTTGGACTCAATTGCCTCCCACAGCACGCGCGGCAAATGGTGAAGAGATGCCGTACCCAACGTAAACGTGACGTAAGGATATTTCATTTTCAGCTCTTCCCTGCGGTGCTCCTGGGCAACCATGCATCCGCAGACACCGATGATGAGATCTTTGTTTTTCGCTTTGATATGCTTATACTGGCCAATGATGGACAAAGCCTTTTTCTCAGCGTGCTCACGAATGGCACAGGTATTGACAATGATAAGATCCGCATTATCAGGGGTATCCGTAGCCTTATAGCCCATGCTGACGGCCATGCCGAGGTATTTTTCACTGTCAGCCTCGTTTTGCTGACAACCAAATGTCTGCACGAAAACTTTACGTTGGGAAACACATTCCTGATTCCAAAGTCTTATTTTATTGGTATATTCCCACCGTGACGCAAGGTCATCGGGAGGCATCATCATTTGCTTTGCCATATGGTAATCATCCTTTGATGTACATAATTTCGCACCTTACATTATACCTTATTTTTCGATATTTGTCAAGCCATGTAAGCATAAACAATGCCCCCCTCCGCACGTTTGTGCAGAAGGGGGCGGGAAAAGCTGCATAATTGCTGTTATCAGCCAACGCGAGGAGGAGTGATGGTCAGAGTGCCCGGAATCAAAGTGATTTTAAAGTGTTCTGTCATGTTTTCGCCTTTTTCATTCCGTATAATCACTTCTTCAATGGTATTTTCCTTTTCACCTACCTTGGTGATTGTACCGGTGATCTTCAGCGATATGGTAAATCCCGAAGGAAGAATGCCTTCAGAATACCACCAGTCTTTATCTAATCCGGTAGTTTTATTCGCGGTCAGCGACAACCCGTTGTAAACCATGGTGGCGCTACTGGATCTGATGGTAAGCGGACATTGGATGATCTCCAGGAGCGCGGATTCCGGCATAATCAAATCTGCGTAATCCATAGTTACATCCTTTCCGTCGGGGTCAAGAACCTTGAAACTTACGACGTTGGATTTATAACTGCCTGCTTCCCATTGAGGAGCCGAGAATGTTACGTCGGTGATGGTGTAGCCTTCGGGAAGGTCACCTTCAATGGTAAATTGGTCTCCCGAGGGGCCGTGCAGCTTTCCGTCAAACGTGACCTTGATCTCGTGAGGCTTCAAAAAGATTTTATTCGTAGGAATGATGGTTGTTTCTGTTTCAGGCAACTCGCCGGAATCTCCGCTACCTGTAGCGTCAATATAGATCCAACCCAATCCGTCAATATAGACCTCCGTCCACGCATGACCGATGACCTCAATGTCTGCCCATTCTCCTGCAACTGCCGTGGGAACAGCACCTGTGACGTATCTTGCGGGAATACCGAGAGCACGGAACATCATCGTGGCCGAGGAAGCAAAGTGCACGCATACACCCTTTTTGACCTCTGTCAAAAATTCCACAACGGTATCTTCACGATAATCCCAACCTGCATAATCCAGGCTATACTCGGCAGAGCTTGCAATGTACGCCGTTACTTCGGAGATAATGTTGGGACTGTTGGGATCAAGACCCGCTTCGGCCGCAAGACTCAGCAGAACTTCCTTTGTATTGTCGGGAATTTGCAGATAATTGTCGTAAACAAATGCGCGGTAGTCTCTTTCAAATTCCACCAGATCATCGGGAAGTATGCCTTGGAACGCATTTCCGCGAATGGTTTCATAAGCATACGTATTACCCGAAATATTTGTGGGAGCCATGGTGTCGGTTGCCAAACCGTTGACAATATTGTACACCATATAGTGTCCGCCTTTGAATTTGACAATGTGCCCCGAGAAGCCTTCGTTCTGCAGTGCCAAACCTGTCAGCATCATAGGATTGACGAGGCCGCCGGTATATCTGGGTGCAGGATCAAAGGACTTGCCGTTATAATCGCCGTAGAATGCGTCTCTGACATAATAGCTGCCGCCCAACTGTGAATACATGGTGATAATGAATGTGGCGACACCGCCCGAAATATCTGTTCCTTGCGGCTCTTTCACCGTCAACACACCAAACGTTGTTTCTACGAACATACGATCGGTTACGTCGTTTCCGTCGGCATCCAGGATCTGATAGGTAAAGTAGTTGGGAGATTCACCGATCTCGGTCTGGGAGCCGGTTACAGTTACGATCAGACGATAGCCCTCGGGAAGCTCAGAGCCCTCAACTTCATAGCTCGGATTAACAAGCGGTGTACCGTCGTATTCTTTTTCATCCGAACCCGACGTGATATATATGGTGGAATCCAATACGGTCAACGTGCCCTCTACCTTAATGATATTGTAATTGTGGGTCACATCATCACCGGTCAAGATATTGCGAATGACCACCGAAATGATCTTGTTGGGGGAGGAGCCCACTTCGGTTTGGCTACCGTAGGTTTCGAGGATAATTTCATGCTCTTCATGTAAGAATCCCTTATACTGCGGCTCATTGCAGGTCAGAGGGGTACCGTCATACATTTTCTCGGCGCTACTTGTAATCTCTATCTCCGCTTTTTCAATGGCAACGTCCATTTGTACGGAAATATCATAGTTCGATGTCATATTCTGATCGTTTTCGTCGAGAATATGCAGATATTCCAAAAGCGCGTCATCATACGTTCCGACTTCCACGGCCATTTCATTGATCGCAAAGACGATATGATGCGCAGGAAGAATATTGTAGGGAGTTTCGAGATCAATGGCCTGCAATACGCTTGTAGTCATCGGCAATCCATCATAGGACTTTCGTCCGCTGATTTCAATCGTAACCTGTCGGCGATAAATCACGAGATCCCCATATACGAAGCTGATATCATAATTTTCGAGATCTACAGGCTCACTACCGTTAAGAATTTCATATTCTTCAAAGACGTTGGGCACGGGAATGGGATTTCCTGCTGCATCCAGCTCGTTGGCGTTGATGATAGCGGTAGAAACGGTAGGAACGAAACATTCCCCGGGCGCAAGACCCATACCCTCAATGTGGAATTCCGGATTCGACAGGGGCGTTCCGTCGTAAACCTGATCGGCTCCATGGGTAACGACGGTGATTTCACGTTTCTTAACCGTCAAAGTTCCCCATACAAAAGTAAGATCATAGTTATCCGTGACATCTTCATCCGTCGCAGGAGAGAAGATATATACGCCGTAAAATTCATTGGGAATCGTGCCCACATTCTTGATGGCAGCGGAATCTTCAAAGAGAACAGCGTGATCCAGAACCAGCGGAATTTGGGCGTCTCCCATGCCGTTCCAGTCGGTTACAAAGGATTGATCCTGCAGATATGTTCCGTCGTAATACTTTTCAGAGGATCCCGTTGTAATCTTAATGGGACGCTTGGTAATGACGATCTGACCGTCTTCCATATGAATGTCGTAATTTTCCGTAACATCGCGATCATCCTGCGTCATAATTATCAGATTCGTGAAGGTATTGACGTAGACACCCACATTCGTATAAGAAGGATAATCGTAGGAAGCAACATAATGCTTCGGGACGAGCAAATAATAGCCTGTTCTTTCGGGAATCAGATATTCAGGCTGGGAAAGCGGCGTACCGTCATACATCTTTTCTGCATCCTGAATATCGATCACGATCGGACGGGGTTTGATTTCCAAAAGGCCGCTTTGTTCTTTCAAGATGACAATTTCATAGTTTCTGGAAAGAATTTCTCCGCTTCCGTCGGAAACCACGTCGTAAGAATAGAATTCATTGGGCGCAGAATCCTTGACGTAACGAATTTCAAGGGATGTATATACCTTCAGCCTGTGGTCCAGCACAAAGTCATAGGGATATTCTTCACCGTCCAGGAAAACATGATAATTCTTATGCGAGAAGAATTCATCATCGTAGATTTTGGAGTCACCGTCAGGAATGATGGCAACCTTTCTCTTTTGGATGGTCAGCGTTCCTTCCAGCCATTGCAGATCATAGTTGTCGGTTACGTTTCTGCTGTCGGATGCCATGATTTCAAATCGATCGAACTGATTTATATATTCGCCGGCATCGATCTTTTCGGTGGCGGAGAGAACGTTGATGATATGCCCTTCTACCAGATCATAGGGAGATGCAAGATCCAATTCCCATGTTTTAGAGGACTGCCATTCACCGTTGTAAACAGGGCGAGAATCCGTGATCTGCATGACCACGGTACGTTTCAGAATGGTCAGGGTCCCCCAGATTTTGTCTGTAACGGTATAGTTATCCATCATGGATTTTCCGTGACCGTCCACAATGTCAAACGAATAGAAAATATTGGGTGTGCCGCTTTCGCTGACGTAGCGAATGGACGCAGAGCCTCCTTCGGGAATGGTAAGGATATGATCCAATACCAGGCCTTCTCCGCCGATTCTATACTCTGTTGTGGTCAAGGGGGTATCATCGTATACCTTTTGAGCACCCATGGATTCAACCACGATGGGACGGGGGGTAATATGCAGTTGACCCTCATCCATAGTTACGATATAGTTAGAAAGGTAAGATGTGCCGTAATCATCACGAATATCCACCGTGTGGAATACGTTTTGAATCACACCCTCCGTAACTGTCGTTACCTGCGCAGAGGACAGAACCAGCAAGGTATGGCCGTTCACAGGAAGATATATATCCGCAGCAGGATTTTCAAGGTAATCAAAGCCTTGTTCGACCAGTGCAGTACCGTCATACATCTTATTGGCGCTGTGTGTTATGATATGCACGTGTCTGGGCGTAATTTCCAAAGTGCCTGCGATGAAGGTAACTGTATAATTGCCGGTCTGATCTTGATGATCGGCACTGCGGATCACAAAGTCATAGCATTCATTGTCAATTTTGCCGACGTTTGTGATCGAAGAAGAGGAAGTAACGTAAAGGACATGATCTCCCACAAGCTTCAGATCAGACACAACGCTGACGTCTCTGCAAATCAGCTCGGTAGCATCGTAGATTTTTTGATCGCTAACCATTTGAACCGTGATGGGACGAGGCGTCACCGTCAAAGTACCCTCTACCGTATTCACAGCATAATTGTCGATCACGTCATTTTCACTTGCATCATAGATATGATAGCCCGTGATGCGATTGGTTGCTGTACCAACGTTGATGATACTGCCATCGGTCGTCAGTACGGCGTAGTGACCTTCCACCAACGGATACACACTTTCAAGATCGGTGTATGCCGTGCTTGTCAAGGGAGTGCCGTCGTACATCTTTTCTCCGTCGCTTCGGAGAGATACTTCCCTCTTGTCGACAGTGAGCGTACCAACGGCGTATGTGATCTCATAAGAATCGGTGATATCTCCGTCCTCATTTGTCACAGTCGCCGTCAAGATACGGTTCTCACAGGATCCTGCATTGGTAATAGAGCCCTCGGTCGTAATCGCGAGGATATCTCCATCCACAAGACCAAGTTCAGAGATAACCGTGGGAAGCTGAGAGGTCAGAGGTGTCGCATCGTATACCTTGCGGCCGTCACTCTGCACGGTAATGGGGCGAGGCGTGATCCGCAGGGTATCGTATTCATAAGAGATCTCATAGTTTGCGGTAACGTCCTCTTCCCCATTCAGAATCAACGCTGTAAAGACGTTATCCGTCGGAGAGGCGCTCACGTAGCGGATGCTGTTCGTATAGGTATACTTGGCAGTCTGACCCTCCACAAGACTTCCCGAAACAACCGTTCCGCTTTCGGTTGTAGCATGATCCAGTCCGTCGTACATCCATTCACCGCCCGCACCCTTCAAGGTTACGGGACGCTTATGAATTTCCAAAGATCCGTATTGATAAGAAACTTCGTAGTTGTGGGTGACATCCTTGGAGGCATCTCCGCTGCCGCTGAGAATTCTGATCTCCTCTACCGTGTTTTCATAGAGACCTGCGTTGATGACAACTGCGCTTTGCAGGATCTCTACGGTATGCCCCGCCAAAAGCTCCCCCGTGTTGACAGGTGTTGCATGGGGGGCGGACAGTGCGGTTGCATCATACACCTTATCCTTGCTTTCGGTTTGCAAGAGGAGCGGACGCTTGGTAACGGTCAGCGTACCGCATTCGTAACTGATATCGAAATTTGACGTAACGTCGCTACCGTCCGCAAGGGTGATCCTTACTGCATCAAATGCATTGGGAATATCAGATGCAACGTCTACAAGCGATGTGGATGCATCGACGTGCAGGGTGTGTCCCTCGGGAAGTCCGTATTCCGAAATAATATCGTAGGTATTCAGCGAGAACACGATTGCGTCATACACGTGTATTCCGCTGTGGGTTTTCAACGTGATGGGACGAGGGGTCACCACAAGATTTCCAACATCCAAACTGATGTCATAATAAGCGCTGACATTTTCGCCCAATTCATGATTGATGACCGTAACATTCGCCTGATTTTCACAGAGGCCGACTTGGGTCTGCGCCGATATAAAATCAAGAATCGCTTCGTCTCCTTCCAAAAGAGAGCCTGCAACAATTTCCCAATCCGTATGTGTCAACGGCGTGCCATCATAGATTTTTTCAGCACCGCTTATATGCACGCGCAATGGTCTCGGAATGATCTCCAAAGTTTTGGGAACAAATTCCAAGGCATACGCAGAGGTAACGTCTTCACCGTTTTTGTCAATGATCCGAACCGAGCCTGCCACGGGAATCACGTTTGTGGGATTCAAGTCATAATTATCATATGTAAATTCGACCGTTTGAAGCTTGTCACCGTTGATCAGCTTGATGTCCGCTTCAGGCTTTTGGCCGTACGGTAAACGGTCACCTGCCGCGGATATTTCCGTAGCATATGCTTCAATGGTAAACGGAATGGGATCGCTGTACGATGTAATGCCAAAGGAGCGCACCGTAACAGCTCTCATGAGATACTCACCCGGCATACGGGGCATTTCATCTGTCCAGCTTTCGTTTTCAGCAGACGTATATTCATACGTTGCATCTCCAAATAAAACAAACGAATCGCAGGAGAGAGATTGACCGTATACGATGCTTTCTTCACAGGAGGGGTCTCCAATGAGCATTCCGTTTACGAACAAAAATGCGCTCGTCAAAAGGATCAGAAAAGCAATAAAGGCCAGAATCGGTACCTTGCGTTTTCTGATAGCATCAAAGACGACTGCAATTCGCTTGATTTTATGTACATATGCTTGATAAGTCATGTTTTCTTTCACTTCGGCGCTTTGAAATCAAAGCGCCGAAGTCTCCTCTCGGAAATAAATGTTCTTGTTTCAGGCACTCTTGACCTGAAGCAGACCTTCGATGTACTCAATGGTAAAGTTCGAGGTCACATCAATTTTTTGGTTTGTTTGACTGTCGATCCGGTAAATCTGAACGGATTCGATAGCGTTGACTGCCTGACCTACATTGGTCAATGTAGATTTTTCATTGAATGTTACTTTAATCTCCAGCGTGTCGGGAAGCTCATACTCATTCTTATTGGAATCCCACAGAATGAATTCGTGGCAAATAAGAGGCAAACCGTCGCGCACTTTTTCGGCGGATTTCGATTCAACGTAAAGCAGTCGAGGCGTGACTTCCAATTGGCTGGAGGAATCCACTTCTACTTTATAATGCGCCGTGATATCCTGCCCGTTTTCATCATAGATGCGATACTCAAACGTATTGGAAACCTTACCGACATTCGTCAGAGAAGCAAAATTGAATACCTCAATTCTATGCCCCGGCATCAATTGACCCTGCATCAGCTGAACGCCTTCGCTCGACAGCGGCAGACCGTCGTACTCTTTGGTGGCGCTGGGAGTTTTGTAGACAAGTTTATCGTAATAAATCTGGAGTTTACCGTTGGTGATTTTGAAGCTATAACCTGCGGTTACATCATTTCCTTCGGCATCGTAGACCTTGATACCGTCCACACCGCCTTCGATCGTATTGTCAACTATACCGTAATTGGTAATGGAAGCATTGAATTGGAAATCCAAACGATGTCCTTCTGCTATGACATATTCGGTCGGAGTAGACGTTGAAGCATAGTTGTTGTAGGTATAGCCATGTGCAATCAGGGGAGTTCCGTCATACTTCTTCCATGCACTATCCGTGATCACTCGAACCGTGCGGTAGAAGACTTCCAGTTTTCCGTCCTTACGGTTGATTTTATACTGATCCGAAACATCATTTCCCGCTTCATCCACAATTCTGATCTGATCAATACTGCTGACGCAAGTACCGGGATAGGTGATCGAACCAATAAAGGTAGCACTCTCTTTGTCGATACTGTGCCCGGGCTTCAGTTTTCCTGTATAAAGAACATCTGAAGGTGTAAGTGGCGTGCCGTCAAAGAGCTTCATATCATCCAAAGGAGGATAAACGGTAATTTCCGTAATTGCATCGGGATCGTTTTCAGCACTGCCGGTAACTTCCACGGGAATCCATCCCAGTCCATTGATATAGACCTCTACCCAAGCGTGTCCGGGTTCTTTGACATCCGTCCATTCGCCGGGGATGGTTTCACAGGTAAAGCCTGTGACGTAACGTGCAGGCACGCCCAAGGTACGGAACATCAGCGTCGCTGCCGAAGCATAGTGCTGACAAATACCCTCCTTACCTTCGGTAAGGAAATAAATAACCATATCCTCACCTTCAGGAAAAGGAGCAAACTCCAAATTATATTTCGCGGCATTCTGGATATAAGCGGCCACGTTTTGCACAAAACGTCGGTCATTGACATTAAGACCGTTTTCGTCGGCAAGTCTTTGCAAAACCTCACGAACGTTATCCGGAACGGCGAGATAATTTTGATATGCATGATTTCTGAGAGCTTCTTCTCTCAAAGCCAATACACCCTCAAGATGAACGAGAGATTCCTGGCCGTCAATAGCGCCGTAAATGTTATACGGAATGTACTGCAAGGTATAAGCTTGATCGAAAATATCAATATGCGTATCCAAAATACAATCCTGCAGGCCGTCAACCGTATAGTAAGGCGAGAAAATACCCATGGAGGGCAAGACCCATTCTACTTCTACTTCGTGGGGAGAGAGTCCATTGGCTTGCAGGATATGGCCTGCAAGATACAGCGGATTGGTAGAGTTGAAGCCGTTGACACTTGTCGGCGCGGGCGTCCAACCGATACCTGTATAGTCACCGTAGGATTGACCGCGGAAATACAGATATTCGGCAATATCGGTTTTCACACGAAAAAACAATCGGTTCTGATTTTGCTCGGGTGAGCCTTCGCTGTCCAAATCTGTTTCAGGACCCGGTGTTTGATGTTGCGGAGGGATATCACCTGATACGTCCATCATCACCCAGCCCATGCCGTCGATATAGATTTCGACCCAATAATATACGTCGGTTGCGTCGATATCATCATACCATACATCCGCTTCCGTGATATCAATTGCATAGCCCATAACGGTTCTTGCGGGGATGCCGTAATAACGGTACAGCATTGTAGCCAGCAATGCATAGTCGCTTGCAAAACCGAGTCTTTGTCCTGCGATAAACTTTGCCATCGGATCTTCATGCTCACTACCCATCTGATCGGCATAGCGATATCCTTCATAGGAGCGAACAAATTCCGCGATGCGGATGATATCAGCGTCTGTGAGTTCACCCATGATGCCAATATCGGCCATCAATACCGAGAACAAGTCGTTTATTTCATCGGGAACGGCAATGTAATTGGTATGGGTATGCGCGCGATACTGTTCTTCCAAAGCTGCATATTCTTCAGGCAAAAGAATCGTCCCCAACTCTTCAAAGCTGTAGGTGAGACAATCCATATCAAAGGCTACGTCGGTGGACTTGATGTTCGCATCTTTAGAGGCGTGCATATAACCGTTCAGGGCATAATAAGCAAGCACCTGCGACGGGAAGTTGCAAGCGATATCCACCACAAACACATCCGGGTTGACCTGTTGTGCAGCGATGGCAGCAAAAGACAACGGATTGATGGTCATGGCGCTGTTGGTGTAGACAGGCGCATCATTCAACATACCATCTACGTAATCACCAAACATCTGTGCGCTGAGGTAAAACTTTCCGCTTTTTTCGGATTTCACCCAGAGGATCTTCTTTTCTTCAGGCTCTTGAGGTTCTCCACCTCCGCCACCTCCGCCTCCGCCACCGGAGCCGCTTCCTCCTTCACCTTCACCTTCGCCGCCGGAGCCGGAGCCGGAACCACCTTCTCCTTCACCTTCGCCGCCGGAGCCGGAGCCGGAACCACCTGTTCCATCTCCTTCACCGCCTCCGCCGCCTCCACCACCTCCGGAGCCGCCGGAGCTTGAACCGGAATCATTTCCACCCTGATCGGGGTTGTCAGGGTTGTCAGGATTATCGGGATCATCCGGATTCGGATTCACGGGAACATCAGGATTATCGGGATTCGGATCATCCGGATTCGGGTTCACGGGAACGTCGGGATTGTCGGGATTCGGATCATCCGGATTCGGGTTCACGGGAACATCAGGATTATCGGGATCATCCGGATTCGGATTCACGGGAACGTCGGGATTGTCGGGATTCGGATCATCCGGATTCGGGTTCACGGGAACGTCGGGAACATCCGGGTTATCGGGATCGGGATCATCCGGATTGATGGGAACGTCAGGCGCATCGGGATCATCCGATATTTCGGGCTTGACGTGCTCCATATTATCGGGAACGTCATCAGGATCGGGGATCACTTCGTATACGACCAAAGTGCCTTCAAAAATTTCAATGCTGTAGTTGGCACTGACATCATTTCCGTCCTTGTCATATATATGCAATTCGGTCGTGTTATTACTGGATCCGATTTCTGTCTGGGAGCCTGTCACGATAACCTCGTAGGTATCACCGTTGACGGGACCGCCTGATATGATCTGATATTTGTTGTAGATCAGAGGCAAACCGTCATAAACCTTCCAGGCACTTCCGCTCTCGACCCAGAAGCGCGCAGGTAAAATCACCAAGGTTCCTGTCATGCAGTCCAGATAATATTGGTTGGTGACATCATTGTTCTGCTCGTCGTAAATTCTGACGGTGTACGCGTTGTCAATATATCCTACCTCGGTGATCTCGCCACTGTAGTCGATCTCCAGACGGTGTCCGTTTTGCAATTCACCGCCCAGGATCTGATAGGTATGATTGGTCAAAGGCTCACCGTCATAGTATTTTGTTTCACTGCCGGATTGCAGCTTTAAGGTATACGGATAAATCGTCAGCGAGCCTGTGATCAGAGAAATTTTATACAGGGAGGTTACGTCCGTTCCTTTTTTGTCTGTAATGAGAACCTCCATCAAATTCTCGCAGCTTCCGATTTCGGATATAGATGCATTCATGGTCACGCTGAGCGTATGATCGTCTAAAACACCGCCCGACAGGATTTCCCAACCGTCGGGATTGGCTTTGAGCGGTTGACCGTTATATACCTGGGATTGGTTGATGGATTTGAGCTTCAATTCCTGTGCATAGACGGTCAACGTTCCGGGAACATATTCGATGTGATAATCGTCGCTGACATCAGCACCAAGAGAGTCTTCGATGGTGACACGAAGCTGGTTCTCACTTTTTCCGGGTTCGGTCTGTTCACCGACAGGATAGATATGCATAGTATGTCCGGGACGCACTTCTCCTTTAAGAATCTCCCATTCCGAACAAGTCAATGGCTCGCCGTCATATATTTTTTCGGCGGAATTGGCTTTGATGACAATGATTTGCTCGCGGCCGTGAATCACACCTGTGCCAAGCAGCACAAAATACACGGCAAGCAACATAGCCACCGCCAAAATTGCACATCCGGTGACGTATAACGCTTTTCTGTTTTTACTGATTTTCATATATTACGCGCTCCTCTCCAGTCTGCGGAGATAATCCTTGCACAAGGTCATATGATCGCTGCCGAAGAGCTCCTCAAGGTAGGTGCACAGGCCGTCGGCGGCACTGCGAACGTACACGGGATTCTGTGACTCCAGCTTTCTGAG
>JAGASP010000033.1 GCA_017621695.1 Clostridia bacterium | reverse complement strand
GCAATCAACCGCTCCTCGGGGGAGGCTACGGATGCGCAAAAATCGTAGCAGGAGAGCAACCACGTCGTCAGAAACAAAAGGAGCGTCGGCAAGCGTCCCGCAACCGTCAAAGCGGCAGATGGGATCTGCCCGCTCAGGCTTTCCAGCGTTTTCCCGACAGCCCGGGCGACCGCCTCGTCCAGCGCGGCACAAAACGCATCGAATTGCGGGTGGTCCAAAAAGGGGAAATGCGAAGATATAGATGTCACGCAGGCAAAAATACTGTCAAACAAGCCGTCGAGCCCGGAATTTTTCTCTGAAAAGCCCTCCAGCAAACGGCCAAGCTCCCGCACTCCGCGCTCCGCGCCCTTGACAGCCAACAGCAGCAAAAGCCCCACCGACAGGATCACAAGCACCGCCGCCGTCATCCTGCGAAGCATCCTTCGTTTCCCTGCGACAAGATCTACCAAGGGGCGCAACATCGCCGCTGTCAACCGTGCAAGCAAAAACGGCAACAGGACAGGCAACGCATAGCGAAACCCCAGCCAGATGCCCCCTGCAAGCAGTGCGACCGCGACAAGGCCCTGCGAGAGCCGAAGCAGCCGCGCATCTTCCTTTGAAATCATCCCTTCACCTCACTTCGGGGGATATCCGTCTCCCTGACTCCATCGTATGTTTTTCATGGGCAAAAATATTTGTCTGCACACAGAATTTTTCTTGACAATAAGCATAAAAAATGGTACAATGAATGCATACATACATTTGGGTACGCTGTGCGTGCTCATGAAATCAAGAAAGGAACTCCATCATGTCCCAAAAGAAAAAAGCGCCCGCTAAAAAGGGCATCAGCGAAGGTACGCTGGCACTCATCATCATTCTCGTCGCCGTGGCAATCGCCGTCGCCGCCGTGGTTACGGTCCTCATCATCTCCATGGGCGGAGAAGAAGGCTCTTCTGAGCAAGTCACGGAATTCGTTCCCATCCCCGAATCTACCCTGATGTCCGAGGTCAACGCCGCCGTCAACAGCCACAAGACCACCGACTTCACCGAGACCAAGGAAACCACCGAATATGTCAAGATGTCGGTCAAGGATCACGGTGATATCGTCATCCGCCTCCGTCCCGACGTTGCTCCCGAAACCGTCAAGAATTTCCAGGAGCTGGTTGCCAAGGGCTTCTACGACGGCCTGTCCTTCCACCGCATCATGAAGGGCTTCATGATTCAGGGCGGCGACCCCAAGGGTGACGGCACGGGAGATGCCGGCAAGGATATCAAGGGCGAATTTACCGCCAACGGATTCACCAACAATCTGAAGCATGTCCGCGGTGTCATTTCCATGGCACGCGGCAACGAGCCCGATTCCGCATCCTGCCAGTTCTTCATCTGTGATTCCGCCACTGCCTCTCTTGACGGTAATTACGCTGCCTTCGGCTACGTCATGGCCGGCATGGAGACTGTGGATTCCATTGCCTCCGTAGAGGTTCAGTCCAACGGCAGAGAGATGTCCGACCCTGTCAAAGATGTAATCATCGAGAAGATCGTCTTTGTCAAGGACAACCATAACCATTGATAGCTCAAGGCTTTTCGTAAGCGCTTATACACTTGCGAAAAGCCTTTTTCAAAAACGAAAGGATAGTTTACCATGCTTAAAAAATTCTGCTCCGCTCTCCTGCTTCTTCTTTTGATTGGTGCCATGATCCTTCCCTGTGCCGTTTCCTGTGAAACCTCCACAGATGCCGAGTCCTCCGAAAAGGACACAAAAAAAGAGGAAAAAACGGATACCCCTGAAAGCGAAACCAAAGCCGACAAGGTTTATGCCAATATTTCCGAAATGGTTGCCGACCGTGTCAACAGCCAATACCTGACAGATTTTGAAGAGACCGCGGAGGTCACAAATTACGTCAAGATCTCCGTCCCAGGTCACGGGGATATCATCCTCGAGCTACTCCCCAAGCTCGCGCCCGAGACCGTCAAAAACTTCCAAAAGCTGGTGTCCGAAGGCTTTTATAACGGCCTTACCTTCCACCGTGTCATGCAGAACTTCATGATCCAGGGCGGTGACCCCAAGGGCAACGGCACGGGCTATACCGATCAGAAGATCAAGGGCGAGTTTACCGACAATGGCTTCAAAAACGACCTCAAGCATCTGCGTGGCGTGCTTTCCATGGCACGCGGCAAGGACAACAACTCCGCCTCCTGTCAATTCTTCATCTGCGACACCTCCAATCCCCATCTCGACGGCAAATACGCCACCTTCGGATACGTGATTGCCGGCCTCGGCACGATAGACTCCATCACATCTGTCAGCGTAGGCCCTACCGCAGGCGGCGAGCAGTCGGTGCCCAAGACCCCCATTGTCATGGAAAAGGTCTGCTTTGTGCGTAACGTAAAGGACGCACAGCCTTGAAGCATCCACGCAAAGCAATGATGATACATACCCTCAAGGAAGTGTGCGCGTTCCCCCGTCTGTTGCTCATTTGTGTCCTTTGCCTCTCCCTGCTCCTTTACGGCTCGGCTTGTCAAAGTGCCGAAGAGGAGGCCGCATCCATGCCCGTCTCCATGATCGAGGTGCAGGAAGGGATTGACAGCATGGCGACAGAGGATTTTACGGAATGCTCCGAAACCACCGAATTCGTCAAACTGTCGGTAAAGGACTACGGTGACATCATCCTTCGTCTGCAAAGCAGCGTAGCGCCCTTGACAACCGCGCATTTTCAAGCGCTGGTCGCTGACGGTTATTATAACGGGCTGATCTTCCACCGCGTCTACAAGGACTATCTGATCCAAGCAGGCAAGGGCGCGGACGTATCCACCGTCAAGGGAGAATTTACTGAAAACGGTGTTGCCAACCGGATCAGCCACGTGCGCGGTGTGCTCTCCATGGCACGAAACCGCAACTATGACAGCGCCACGTCGGAGTTTTTCATCTGCCACGGGGACGCGACCTTTCTTGACGGAAGCTACGCCGCCTTCGGTTACGTCATCGCGGGTCTTGGCACGGTGGACAAGATCGCAGCCGCCCCCGTAGACGTGCAGCCCGACATGGCAGGCGAGATCTCCCTGCCCCAAGAACCCATCGTCATCCAAAAGGCTTGCTTCGTCATGCCCAAAGCATCTTAGTTCCCAAATCACTTTCGGAAAGGAATCACGTTATGAAAAAGAAACGCACTGCAACCAAGCTCATGTCCGTCCTGATGGTGCTCGCGATGCTGATCAGCACATTGGCCGCCCTCCCCATCACCGTCAGCGCCGCTGAGGAAAACGTATCCAAGTACGCCCCCACCGGAACCACCCTGGTTTCCCTTGACGCAACCGTGACCATCTCCGCCTGTACCAACGAGCGTGCAGGCTCGGAAAACAGCTATGAGATGCCCTCCGAGCGTTGGACGAAGCTCCTGCTCACCGACGGTATCATCGGTAACGGCGGCTGGTCCTGCCAGCCCTACGACCGCGAAATGGATCACACCAAGCCTGTCACCGTGACCCTGGAGCTTGCAAGCAAGACCGATGTCTCCATGGTGATGCTGTTCCCGAACGGTCAGTTCCCCGCCAAATATGAGATCCAGCTCTCCACCGACGGCAAGACCTTCAAAAAGGTAGCAGAGGATGCCGGTGTTCCCATCAATCAGTCCGAACCCAAGACCTATACCTTTGCCCAGACAACCGCAAAGTTTGTTCGCCTGCATATCATTGAGCGCAACCCCGCCACAGGTCGTGACGGCGCATTGGCACAGCTCGGTGAGATCGCCGTTTTCGGCAATGCCAAGGCCACCCTGGCCTTGGATCGAACCTCCCTTGAGCTTTTCGTGGGAGAGACCGATCAGCTCAAGCCCACCTTCAAGGGCACGACGGACACATATCCTGTCACCTATAAGAGCTCGGACACCTCGGTAGCCACCATTGCCGCCGACGGTACCATCACCCCCAAGAAGCTGGGCAAGACCACCATCACCATGACCTGTGCACAGCTCAATCAATCGGTGACCTGCTCTGTCAAGGTAGTTGACAAGAAGTATTCCTTCGACGATAATATCATGATCTCCATCTTCTGGCCTCCCACCCCCGAATACATCACCGACGAGCAGTACAAGCTCATCGCCGATGCAGGTGTTACCTGGGTGCTCGGCGCGGGCGAGGAGACCCTTGCGACCGTGGATAATCAGGCCAAAATGCTGGCCCTCTGCGAAAAGTACGGTCTCGGCATGACGGTATCCGACGGCAATTTCGGCGGCTCTCTCCTCAACAAGAGCGAAAAGCAGGTAGCCGATGCTGTTGCTCGCTATAAGAATGTCCCCGGCGCTTACGGCTTCTACATTCTTGACGAGCCCCTCAATCCCAACGCATACCTGAAGGCTTATATCAACCTCAAAAAGGCAGCGCCCGACGCATATATGCACCTCAATTTCCTCCCCAGCGCCGCTTACGGCTCGGAGGAGATTTATCAGGCACAGATGAATGACTGGTGCCGCCTGACCGCCGACGCAGGCTATCCTCTGGATTACCTGATGTTCGACCGCTATCCTTTCCCCCTGCAGGCAGGTGCTATGGATCGCGCGGGATTCTTCAAGAACGTCCGCTCCTGCTACGAGGTGGGTCTGAAAAATGACGTCAAAACGGGTCTTTACATCCAGACCGTTTGTCAGGAGGTTGCCTTCCGTCGCCCCACCGACAGTGAGATCCGCTATGAAATGTATGCTTCCCTGGCCTTTGGCTACAAGCAGCTCTCCTTCTTTACATGGTTTACCCCCGTCAACCGCTCCGAGCCCTTCCGTGACGGTATCATCGCGGCTGACGGCACACCCAACGCTCATTACGAGGCCATCAAGACCATCAACCACGAGATTCTGGCCATCGGCAAGACGCTTGTCAAATGCGATGCTTTGGGCGTATACTTCAACGGCCCCGACACCTACGGTCAGCCCGCCGTTCCCGAAGATTTCTTCGTAAAGGCCGACAAGAACGACTCGGTCATCCTCTCCTGGATGCGACACAAGGAGACCGGCCGCAACTACCTCATGGTCGTCAACAACAATTACGGGGCCAAACAGGACGTGGAGCTCACCTTTGACAGCGCCATCAAGTCTCTTTCTGAGGTCAGCCGCACCGACGGTTCTCTCAAGGCGCTGACCATGAACGGCCAGAAGCTTTCCCTGACGCTGGCAGCCGGCGACGCCATGTTCATCGCGCTCCCCGAAAGCTTTGATTTCTATGAAGCCTCCGAGGGTCAGCCTGATGCTACGACCAATCTCGTGGAGGATGCCATGATCACCGCTCCCTCCTCCGTGGGCTCTGACGGCTGGTACATCTCCTGCCTGCAGGACGGCCAAAGACTTTCCGAGGGCAAGGGCAACGGCTGGAGAACCGAAAACCGCAGAGATTCTTACATCGACATCGACCTTGGCCGCACGCTCAAGTTCAACCGCGTGGATCTCTATCCCGCAGGCGGCATCTTCGCCTACGGCAAGGCCTTCCCCGCCGATCTAAAAATTTCGGTTTCCAACGACGGAGAAGCTTGGGTCGAGGTCAAATCCCTGACCGATCTGGAGATCACATCCCCCAAGGGCATGAAGATCAGCATTGGCGAACAGGAAGCCAGATACGTGCGCATCGACCTGCTTGAAATTGCCCAGGGCGCACAGTACATGGCCATCAACGAGATCGAGATCTACAACGACGACGGCACCGTTCCCGCGCCCGAAAAGTTCAGCCTGCTCGACAAGGACGACGAAACCGTGGTCGGATACAAGGAAGGCGAAAACATCGCCAAGGGCAAGGAGACCTTCTTCTCCTCCACCACCCCCGCCCACTATCAGGTGTGGGGCTGGGATATCTCCTACATCAACGACGGTAAGACAGGTAACGGCTGGACCTCTAACGTAGGCCTCAACCGCACCTCTACAGCTACCGAATACGTCGGTATCAATTTCGGAGATCTCTTTGCCGTGGAAAAGATTGTTTTGGAAGATAACGGCGCTTTCCCCGAGGACTATAGCGTTGCGCTGTCCGAGGACGGCCTCGCCTGGACCGTTGTCCATGAGGTCACGGGCTCTCAGGACTATAATTCGGGTCACAAGCTCGAAATCGTTTTGGATTCTCCCGTCAACGCACGTTTTGTCCGTGTCACGGGCACCAAGCTCCGCGGCGGCGGTAACGACGGCTTCCTCCTTCAGCTCGGCGAGATCGAGGCTTACGGCAAGCCCGTATGTGACAAAACCGTCCTGCAGGATGCCATCGACACCTTCAAGGCTGAGGGTGGCGACGAGAACGCCAAGGAGCTCAAGGACGTGATGTCCGCTCTGGAAAATCCCCTTCTGACCCAGACACAGGCCAGAGACTATGCGAAAAAGCTGCTCGCGCTGGTCGGCAAGGAGCTGCCGCCCGCATTCCCCGAGGATCCTGAGGATCCCGATACCATTGTCGATCCCGAAGATCCCGAGCAGCCCACCGAGGGCGAGAGCGAATCCGTGACCGAGCCTGAGGATACGTCAAGCGAGCCCGAACAGTCTATCGACGGTGAGAGCGACTCCGTCACCGAACCCGCGGGATCGGAGGAAGCAACCGCCCAAGAGACCGCAACGACCCCCGTGGACAACGAAACATCACCCGTAGAGGATGCCGGTTGCGCATCTCTCGTCGCGCTGACGGCCCTCTCTCTTCTGCCCCTCGCATGGTTCGCCCTCCGCAAAAAAGAGGACTGATACACCCCAAAAAGCGTCTCCGCAAGGGAGATATATAGCAAAAACCGCACAGCGATCCAAAGATCGCTGTGCGGTATCTTTATTTATGCAGGCAATCCTGCGGTCAGCCCGCAAAAGCGGGTATTTGCGACCGAGCGACAGCCATGATCGGGATGCAATCTGTCAAAGCCCGAAATACGCCTCCGCGTTGCGATAGGAAATATCACGAACGAGATCTCCCAAGGTCTCCATATCACAGGGATACTCGCCGTTTTCCACCCACGCGCCGATCAAATCGCAGAGAATGCGGCGAAAATATTCATGCCGCGTATAGCTGAGGAAGCTGCGGGAATCCGTCAGCATCCCCACAAAATTGCCAAGGATACCCACGCTTGCAAGATCCATGAGTTGCTTTTTCATGCCGGGAAGATGGTCGTTGAACCACCATGCGCTACCCAACTGTACCTTTCCGGGAACCCCCGCGCTCTGGAACGCGCCCGCCAATACCGCAAGATAGGTGTTGTCGGATTCGCGGAGACTGTAAAGGATGGTTTTGGGGAGAAGATCACGGCTGTCCAGCCAATCGAGGAATTTCGCCATAGCGTCGCCACCGCGATCGGGGCCGACACAGTCAAATCCGCTGTCGGGGCCCAAGGCCGCAAAGCGTTTGGTGTTGGGATTTCTCAGGCAGTTACAATGGATCTGCATGACCCAGCCGTACTCCGCAAAAGACGCACCGCAGAACAGCAGGAGATAGGTCATATATCCCTCGGCTTCCTCGGGGGACGGTGCGCGTCCGTTCATCACCTTTTGGAAAACGGCGTTGGCGGCATCCGCCGAAACGGGACGGCAGACCATGTAATCCATACCGAGATCCGCCGCGCGGCAACCGCGCTCCGCAAAATACGCCATGCGATCACGCAGTGCTCGGGTCAGGGTCTCCACGTCGGCAATCTCATATCCCACAACCTCCGACAGCTTTTGGATGTACTCACGGAATCCCGCCTTGTGGATATGAATGGCCTTGTCGGGACGGAAGGTAGGCGCGACGGTGACAGAAAAGCTGTCGTCCGGAGCGAGCTTTTCGTGGTATTCCAGTGTGTCGGTCGGGTCATCTGTCGTGCCGATGAAGGAAACACCGCTCTTTTTTATGATACTGCGCACCGAAAGCTCTCCCTCAGCCAAAATCTCCTTGGTCTTTTGGAAAATATCGGGAGCGGTCTTGCCGTTCAGCGTCTCGTGGATGCCGAAATAGCGCTGCAGCTCCAGATGGCACCAATGATACATAGGATTGCCAATGGCGCGGGGCAAAGCCTCGGCGAACTTTTGGAATTTTTCCTCGTCGGGCGCATTTCCCGTGATATAGTACTCGTCGATACCCTGCCACCGCATGAGACGCCACTTATAGTGATCGCCTGCCAGCCAAAGCTGCGTCAGATTTTCAAAGCGCACGTCCTCCCAGATCTCCTTGGGGCTGACGTGGCAATGATAATCCACGATGGGCATAGACGCGGCGTACTCGTGATACAGAATGCGCGAGGTTTCGGTTGACAGAAGAAAATCCTTGTCCATAAAGGACTTTTTTTCACACACGTTCATGTTTTACCTCCGTTGGTTCAGATGCCGGAGGGATTGAAATCCACACTCAGCATAGGTTGCTCGCGGTTTTTGCGCGCCGAGGAAAATTTTCCGAGCAGCTCTGCAAACATCCCTCGCGAACGCTTATTGAGACGGCACTTGACCACCATTCTCATACGATATATATTTTCCACGCGGTAGACGGGCGCTTCAAAGGGGCCGAAGGATACCACGGGAACGTCGCTGTAATCCCCCGTCGTCATGGAAGTCAGCTCCTCAGCGAGACGGAGCGAGGCTTTCTGCAGTTCCTTTTCGTCGGGAGACGTCAGAGTCAAGAGGACGATGTCGCAGAAGGGAGGGAAGACCAACAGGCGCCTCAATTGGATCTCCTGCTCATAAAACGCCTCATATTCCTGACGGCAAGCACCGCGGATGACCTCGTGATCGGGATTCATGGTCTGGATAACGGCAAGACCCGGACGGTCTCCGCGTCCTGCGCGCCCAATGACCTGGGTCAGCATGGAGAAGGTGCGCTCGGACGCGCGATAATCATCCAGATACAGGGAGGCATCGGCAAGCAGAACGCCCACCAGCGTAACATCAGGGAAATCATGCCCCTTGGTGACCATTTGCGTACCCATCAGAATATCCGCTTCCCGGTTGCGAAAGCTCCCCAGAAGATCATGATAGGCGGTTTTGGAGGTGGTTGTGTCGGCATCCATGCGCATCACCTTGGCTTTCGGCAGAAGAGAAGAAAGCTCCTGCTCCAGCCGTTGCGTACCGTAACCCATACGGGTCAGGTGGGGGGAGCCGCAATCGGGACAGACCGATACCGAGCGGCGGCGCGTGCCGCACCAATGGCACACAAGCTCTCCGTCGCTGTAGTCATTGCCTCGGATATGATAATTCATGGCCACGGAACAATGGGGGCAGGTCACGGCCTTGCCACAGCTGCGGCACACAAGTCGCGTGCTGTAGCCCCGTCGATTCAAAAACAGCACCGATTGATTTCCTGCAGCGTGGGTTTCGGTGAGCATTTCGGAGAGGCGCTGACTGAGCGGGGTGGAATTGCCCAGCATGGCCTCGCCGCGCATATCCACGATCTCCACACGCGGAAGACCGCCCTTGCCGTAGCGTTGTTTCATGGTGATGAGGGTATATTTTCCTTCTTTTGCCTTGTAATAGCTCTCCAGCGAAGGAGTAGCCGATGCCAGCAAAAGCAGGGCAGAGCTCACGGCACAGCGATAACGCGCAATATCGCGGGCGTGATATTTGGGGTTCATATCGGATTTATAGGTGTGCTCCTGCTCCTCGTCCATGATGATCATGCCGAGGTTTTGGACAGGGGCAAACACGGCGGAACGTGTGCCGATCGCGACACGCGCGTCGCCGCTCAGAATGCGCAGATAGGATGCTTGCCGCTCACCGTTGGAAAGTCCTGAGTGGATCACAGCCACTTGCGTGCCGTACCGTGCGTGGAAGATGGAGAGCATCTGCGGTGTCAGGGAGATCTCGGGCAACAGGACGATGACGCCCTTGCCCTTGTCCAGCATACGGTCGATCATTTCCAGCATCACGCAGGTCTTTCCGCTTCCCGTCACACCGTGCAACAGGGCAGCCTTGGGCTCTTCGGTGTCTGCCAACGCGCAAAGCGTTTCAAACGCCTTGGCCTGTTCCTCGTTGAGATTGTGCGGCGTGCGCACCGTGGGTTGGATATCGGTGGGGATCCCCAAAGAGAACGGCAGGGACACCACGGTCTGCTCCCGCAGAATTTCCTTGGACACCAATGCGTCAAACTGGGTTTTCCCCGCGCCGGATGCCTCGCACAGCTCCCGCTGGGACATGGGCTGATCAGAAGCCAGCAGGGCGCGCAAAACCGCCTTTTGCTTCTCGGATTGCAGCTTGGGCTTGACCGAAGGCGTGTTGTCCAAAAGCTTTTGCGCATCCTCTCTCGAAATCGCCAGAATATACTGCTTTTCCGAGGGAGGAGCAGGCTGCTTGAGCAGCATCTCCTTCTTGATCAGTCCCTGCATCAAAAGCCTCGAAAGAGGCTCCCGCACAGTCGTGCCAAAGCGGTGTCTGAGGGAGCGAAAGGGTAGCTTTTTGCTGAGGATCAGCGCCTCCATCACCGCCCGTTCTTCTTCCTTCAGGCTTTGCGGTAACGCCTCCGGGGTGTCAACAAGGGATATATACATCTCGGTCAGCTTGACCATCGCGCCTGCGGGAACCACGGTTCGCACGGCCTCGCCCATGGTGCAAAGGGTCTGCTCCTTCAGATAGCGGCAGAGAGCCAGTTGTTCGTCGGAGAGGGTAAGCCGCTCGGTACATACAGCTGCAATGGGCTTGGTTTCATGTAAGAAACCCGCAGCGGCGGCCAGCTCCTCAGGAGTACCTGCCGCCAAAGGTGCGTGCACGGCGACCACAAGCCCAAGCTGCTTGCGGTTGCTTCTGCCGAAGGGAACCGTGACAAAAGCGCCCTCCGTCACCTCATCGGTCATGTCCGCAGGGATATAATAGGCATAGGAACGGTCAATGGAAAAAGGATTGTCCAATATGTATACGTCTGCCGTGGCATAGACCGACGGCGACGAAAGATCACTCGTAAATTCGGGAGAAAGCTTCACAGAGTCACCTCTTTTCGGATATAGAAATGCTGTGCCCCGAAAAAAGGGCACAGCTTGGCTCATCAGATTTCCTCGGAATCTTCATCCGCGCTTTCGTCGATATCGGCATCGAGGTCTTCGTCCTCTGCGGCATCCTCGTCAGCGTCCTTCATAAAGCTCATGCTGGGATACTCGTACATTTCGTCGTACTTGCGGCGCAAGCCCTCGAGGATCTCCAGCTCTGCCTTCTCCTGCTCGGCGGGATCCTTGTGTACGATGTGATACTTGCCTGCATAAATGCGGCTGATGGCGATCTTGACCGCCTTTTCGTCACGCACTTCCTTGTCGATGAGGGCGTTGACGGGCTTGTCGGTCTCCTTGGCGGCGGCGGCACTCTCGGCCTCCTCGCGCTGATGCGCATACTCGTTGGTGATCATGCGGGCGCACTTTGCGGTCGCCAGCGCGATCTCATAGCGGTTGTACTCGCCCTTGCTCAGGTCGTTGATGGTGGGGTAGATCATAATTGCTTCTCCTTATATAGACAGATAATTTTACAAAATGGGGTACCGCTCTTATTCTGCGGCTTCTTCTTCCTCAGCATCCGTATCCACGGTGTCAGAATCGCTGTTGTTGAGGCGGTTGGCAATGGTTTCGGTCTGCAGTGCAGAGAGAATCACGTGCTCTGAGTCGGTAATGACCACCGCACGGGTCTTTCTGCCGCAGGTAACGTCAATGATTCTGCCGTCATCCTTGGCATCCTGAATCAAACGCTTAACAGGCGCGGAATCAGGGCTGACCAACGTCACCACACGTTCCACGGCGACCATGTTTCCGTATCCGATGTTGATGAATTTCATATGTTTCTCCTTCCGCCGCTGTCAGCGGCATAATGATACACCTTGCAATTCGCCCGTGTCGCCGGCGACAAACATGGGTCGGGTCCCATGTTTAGGGTGAATTATGCGTGAAACAGTTTACTTCGGAGTGGGATCGCTTTACTTTCACGCGGTTACTCAATGTTTTGAATCTGCTCGCGAATCTTTTCCAGCTCGCTCTTGATCTCCGCTACCGTGCGCGCCATATCGGCATCCGAGCATTTGGAGCCAATGGTGTTGACCTCACGGTTGGTTTCCTGGAGCATAAAATCAATGCGGCGGCCAACGGATTCCTTGGATGCAAACAGCGCCTCCAACGCATCGAAATGCGAGCCGAGACGCACCAATTCCTCGTCAATGGCAACACGATCGGCATAAATCGCGCACTCGGTTATGACGCGGCCTTCGTCGAGGATGAGCCCGTGATCGTCCATAACGTTCTTCAGACGCTCCTCAAAGCGGGCTCTGTAGCCCGAAATATTCGCCTCGGTCGCTGCCGCCAGCGTCGCGGTCATCTCTCGGATACCGCCGAGCTTTTGCAAGAGGTCGTAGGAAAGCCGCTCGCCCTCGCGCTCTCTTGCGGCAATAAACTGCGTAGCAGCTTCGATCAGAACGGGTAAAATCATGGCCCAGACGGCATCGTCGTCCAAGGCCTCCTCCTTGACGGGCACCATAACACCCGGCAGGGTCAAAAGACGGGAGGCTGCCAAGTCGTTGGGGATCCCCAGCTCGGCTTCCATTTTCTGCGCAGCCAACAGGTAGCGGCGCGCGACCTCCATGTCAGGCTCCAGAATCACACCCGCGCGATCCCCCGTCTGCACGTCGGCCAGCGTGACCGTGACATCCACCTTACCGCGGCTGATTCCCGCGGCGGACAGGGTGGTCTTGACACGCTCCTCCAGTCCCGCATAGTTGCGAGGCAAGCGGATGCTCCAGTCCAGATAGCGGTTGTTGACCGATTTCATTTCCACGGTGATCTCTTTGGTTTCGGTGATGCCCACCGCACGCCCGAAGGCTGTCATACTTCTCACGATACTCGGTCTCCTTTATCTGCATCTTGCGGCAATCCAAGCGCAGGTTATTTCCATAGATAATATTATTTTACAACATTTTTGAGGCTTTGTCAATGGAAACGAAAAAATTTTTAAAAAATAACCGCAACTGCCTGAATTTTCATATTTTTTCACCGAAAAATCACGATGAATTTACCCATACGCATTGACTGTTCATAAATTAGATACAAAATTATGTTATAATGTAAGATGTAGTATTGTCTGCACAAAGAAAACGGGCAGACGCGAATAATACGCGGGGAGCATCCCACGCGGAGAAAGGATTTTTTCCTATGATTAAGATTGAGCATCTCGTTAAAAACTACGGCACCAACTGTGCGGTGGACGACATCAGCCTGGAAATTTCCGATGGAGAGATCGTCGGCTTTCTCGGCCCGAACGGTGCCGGCAAATCCACGACCATGAATATTCTCACAGGCTATCTGTCCTCAACCGCCGGCCGTGTCAGCGTGGCAGGCATTGACGTGCTGAACGACCCCTTGGGCGCAAAAAAGCAGATCGGTTATCTGCCTGAGCAGCCTCCGCTGTATCTGGATATGACCGTGGACGAATACCTGAATTTCAACTACGACCTCAAAAACTGCAAGCTCAGCCGCGCCGAGCATATCCGAGAGGTCTGTGACGTTGTGCACATCGGGGACGTGCGCCGCCGCGTCATCAAGAATCTCTCCAAGGGCTACCGCCAGCGTGTGGGTATTGCGGGCGCTTTGGTGGGCAATCCCCGAGTCATCATCTTCGATGAGCCAACCGTAGGTCTTGACCCCAAGCAGATCATTGAGATCCGCAACCTCATCCGCTCGCTCGGTAAGGATCACACCGTCATTCTCTCCACCCACATTCTGCAGGAGGTGCAGGCCGTCTGCGACCGTATCGTCATCATCAACAAGGGACGCATCGTAGCTGACGAGAAGACCGAGAACATCACCCGTGTCATTGAAAACAATCGTCGCTTCAACGCCAAGATCTGCGGCCCTCAGGCACAGGTGCTCTCCACCCTGCGAAATCTTCCCGGTGTCGCCTACTGCGAAGCTCTGGCCGAAAGAGACGGCGATGCCATCACCTACATGATCGAAAGCAACCCCGGTGTGGATATCCGCAAGAAACTCTTCTTTACGCTGTCAAATGAGGGCTGGGCACTCATTGGCCTCGAGGCGTTGGGTCTTTCTCTGGAGGACATCTTCATCACCGTCGTCAACAAGTCGGATGCGGATGACGGTCCCTCCCGTTACACCCGCCGCCAAAAGACCCGCGCTCGCTCTGCCATTGAGTCGCAGGTCGCCTCGGATCTTTACACCCAGGCAGGCCAGAAGCGCGCCGAAGCCTCCGCGCTCGGACTCGACGAGGACGAAGAATGATCCCCCGTTTCTCCTGCCTTCCCTGTCAGACCAAATACAAAAGAAAGGTTTTTCACCATGCTGGCCATTTATAAAAAAGAGCTGAAATCTTATTTCATCAATCCCATCGGATACATCTACACCGGCATCTTCCTTGCCGCCGCCGCGCTCATCTGCTGCTTTACCACCTATCTCCAGTCCAGCTACGACGTGACGGTCTACTTCGTGTACATGATGTATGCCTTCGTCATTCTCATTCCCCTGCTCACCATGCGCCTGTTTGCCGAAGAGCGCAAATTGCGCACCGAGCAATTGCTCCTCACCGCTCCCGTGACCATTACGGGCATGGTGCTCGGCAAATTTTTAGCCGCCCTGACCCTGTTCACCTCTACCCTGCTCGTCTCCTGCATCAACTTTATCCCGCTGGCTGTCATTGCCGATGCAGAGCGTGGCGGTGCCTCCTACCAGCACTACCACACGGGTATCGTTGCGGGTGAGCTCGTGGGCTGCCTTGTCAGCCTGCTTCTGCTGGGTGCGGCCTTCATCGCCATCGGCACCTTCATCTCGGCTCTGACCGAGAACCAGCTCGCCGCCGCCGTTATTACCATTGCCGTGATTTTCGGCATGATCGGCCTGAGCCTTCTCAACAACCTCATCGACGCATACTGGCTCCGCACCATCATCTCCTGGATTTCCGTCTATTCCCGTTTCGGTAACTTTACCAACGGCCTCTTTGACTTTGCGGCCATCTTCTATTACCTGTCGATCTGCGGTGTCTTTATTTTCCTCACCATCCGCGTGTACGAAAAGCGCAGATGGGCCTGATCTTACCGAAAAATCACGAGAGGAAAATCACATATGCCAAGAATAACATCGAAAAAGAAAATGCGCTACGGCAGCGTTTCGATCGTTCTGACAGTGGCTGTACTGGCTGTGGCCATCCTGTCGAACGCCATCGTCACCGCGCTTGCCATGCGCTACGGTTGGTTCTGTAATATGAACCCTGACCGTCTCTATCCCGTCACGGATACCTGCTACGCATATCTCGACGAATACGTGTTCTCCAAGAGTGACGCGGACATTGAATTCATCTTTTGCTCCGAAAAAGAGGAGGTCCTGGAGGACGGCACGCAGGCCATGGTGCACGCAACTGCCGCCGAGCTGGCCGAGAGCTATCCCGACCGCGTTTCCATTTCTTACCTCAACGTCTGGGAGCACCCCAAAAAGGCACGCTCCTACGGTGTCACCGCCTCCACTGACGTGGTCGTCAGAAGCGGAGACAATCACCGTGTTTGCACCCTGAAGGATTTCTTCACCTTCTCCGCCGCAGACACCACCCTTCCCACCGCCTATAACGGCGAAAAGCGCTTTGCCGTGGCCATGAAGGCTGTTGTTTCTTCCGATACACCCATGGCTTATTTCACCGTCAACCACGGCGAGTCCTTCCCCGATTATTCCCTGCTCATCGCCGCGACCGATGCGGGCTACACCGTCAGCTATCTCGACGCGCTGTCCTTTGACATCCCCGAGGATTGCGACCTGCTCGTAACCTACAACCCCGCGCAGGACTTTACCTCCATTGACGGCGTTTCGGGATTTTCCGAGATCGACAAGCTGGAGGCTTATCTTGAAAAGGGCGGCAACTATATGGTATTCGTATCTGCCGACACGTTTTCCGCAGGTGGCTTTGCCAACCTGGAGGGCTTTCTTGAAAAGCGCGGTGTGACCTTTGACCACCGCACCGGAGAGGAAAACGTAGAGGAATGCTATGCCATCCGCGACCTGGACCATGCCCTCTCCACCGACGGCTACACCCTGTTCGGCAAGGTTCCCGAGGGCGGAAAAGCCGCCGAGATCATGGAGGGCGTGGGCAGCTCTCTCCGTCTCTCCAACGCCACCTCCATTTCTCCCGCCAAGGACTTCACGTCCGACGGAAAGGACAGCTATACCCAGGGCGACTACCGCATGACCACCCTCTTGACCTCCCACCCCAGTGCCGAGGCATGGGCAGGCGGACGTGCCGCCGAGCGCACAACTGACGGCTTCCCCGTAATTACGCTGACCGAAAACAAAGCGCAAAATTCCCACGTTATGGTGTGCTCCTCTACTGAGTTTGCCACGGAAACCACCCTGCAATCCGCATCCTATGACAACGCCGCGTTCCTGTTGACCGCTATGGGTGCCATGGGTAAAACAGACATTCCCGTGCAAATGAAGAGCCAGCCCTTTGACGACACCACCATCGATACCCTGACCACCCGTCAGGCAAGAAACATCACCGTCGTCCTGACGGCAGTCCCCACCACGCTGGTGCTGGCAGCGGGACTCATCATTCTGATCCGGAGGAAATTCGCATGAGACACAATGAATATCGCTCCGGCCGTCTGGGTCGCCGCACCCTTTTCACCACCGTAACCGTTCTGATCCTGGTAGCGGTCATTCTGCTCAATCTGATCATCAGCATTCTGGGGCAGGACAACATCTGGCAGATCGACGAATCCGTCAACCGCTACACCAATGACACCATGAAGCACCTGTCTCTCTACACCCCCACAGAGCCCTTCATGCAGCTCATTGAGGAAAACGCCATCCCCATGGTGGACAAGGTCAACGCCGAGAGAGAGACTCGCGGCGAGGAGCCCATCACCGTCAACATCATTTTCTGCGCCGACCGTGACCTCGTCTGGGGCTCGGATCAGATGCGCTACGTGCTCTACACCGCTCTGCATCTGCAAAAGGCCTTCAAGGATCAGATCAACGTATCCTTCATCAATGTCAACAAAAACCCCTCCGCCGTACAGAAGTACAAGGCGACCTCCGCGACGCGCATCTATTCCTCCAACGTCATTTTTGAATTTGGCACCGAATATCGCGTGTATTCCATGGCCAACTTCTTTGTCAACAACGAAAACTCCACAACACCGTGGGCATATAACGGCGAAAAGCACTTTGCCAACGCCATCCTCGCCGTAACACGCGCCGAATCTCCCGTCGCCTGCTTCATCAGCAACCACGGTGAGAATTTGGAGGAGATTTCGGAGCTGCGTCTGCTGGTAGAAAGATCCGGCTATATTGTCAAGGATCTGGACCTTGAAAAAGAGGACATCCCCGAGGATTGCCGTTTGCTCATCTGCTACGATCCCCAAACCGATTTCTACGCCTTTGGCAACATGGGTGAAGCAGGCGTCTCCGAGATCGACAAGCTGGACAAGTATTTGGACGGCTGCTTCTCCTTCCTCCTGTTTGTGGACAACAAGACTCCCGTCCTGCCCAACCTGGAGGAATATCTTGAGGAGTGGGGCGTTGTTCTCTCCCGCGCCACGACCGACGGAGTAAAGGACAACTACACCATCCGCGACACGGTGGAAAAACTGGATAAGGAGGGCTATACGCCTCTCGCAACCTACGCGACCGACGGTCTGGGCTCCTCCATCACCGCAGACATGAGAAGTCTCGCGTATCCCGCGAAGGTCGTCTTCCCCAACGCCACCGCCATTGAGCAGGCCAAGGGCTACCGCAACACCTATCCCGAAGAAACCACGCCCAACTCTACGTTGACGGTCGGTATGTCCTCCGCCGCGACCACCGACAAGAAGCCTTACCGCTACGGCACCTACTACGGCAACGGTGTGACCCGCTACTTCAACGACGTATTCACGGCCGGTCAGAACGCCGTCGCGGAGGTCAATGGCAAGCAATACGAGATCACCACCGAATCCAAACACTTTAAGCTCATGACCATCACCTCTGAGGAGCGTGTTCGCCAGGAGACCAACTATTTCTCCCAGCAGGACCGTTCGTTCGTGACGGTGATCGGCTCGACCGAGTTTGCGTCGGATGCCGTGCTCTCCTCGGATGCTTACGGCAACGCCGACGTTCTCATGGCAACCCTGCGCGCGCTGGGTCGTGAGGTAGCCCCCGCCAATCTGGACATCATTGCATTCAAGAACTACACGATGGATGCCGAGGCGGTGGTTGCCGGCGGTGCTTCCCTCACCAAGGGAAGCCTGATCACCACAGCCGTTCTCTTTGCAGCCATCCCCGCCCTCATCTGCTTCGGTCTGGGCATTTACGTCACGATCCGCAGAAAGTACAGATAAAGGAGCCACTTCATGCAGGAAAAAGAAATACAACTGATATTTGATCCCGGAAAGGGCTCTGTCGATATTCAAAGCATCCACGCCTATCGCGGAGACAGAATCGGCACGTTGCCCAAGCCCCAAAGACGCGGATACGTCTTCAAGGGTTGGTACACACAGCCACAGGACTCCGCAGAGGATGCGCTGCGCATCAGCTCTGAAACCGTGGTGGACGAGCTCATCAGCGACGGCATGACCCTGTACGCCTACTGGGAGGCACCCACCAAAGCTACCCGCGCAAAGAAAGTTCAAAACAAAAAATCTTCGCTTTCCACCCAGAAAAAGGCTGTTTGGATCACAGCCATTCTCACCGTACTGCTCATCATTGGCCTGATCGTTGTCAAATACGTCGTGGACATCTACAGCTACGTGGACACCGACGGCACGAAGTACACCATCAAGAAATCAGACGGTGTTTACGGGCTTTACTATGACGGCGAGCTTTGCGACGTCAACGAGGACGGCTATTATCTCACCCTTTTTGGCAACCAGCTCACGGTCAATCCCGAGACCGGTGAATACCAGATCTACGCCATCGTTGACGTGGAGGGTACCGAACAGGTAGGCGCCAATCAGCGTGTGCTTATGTTCAAGCAGCTCACCTACGATGCATCCTCCACCAAGGACCCCTCCCGTATCATCCAGACCATCGATATTGAAAATCAGCACGGGCACGTTATCTACGAGCGCGGTCAGAACAGCAACGATTTTGTCATCAAGGGTCACGAATCCGCTTTCCTCAACCGAGAGCTCTTCGCGCAGCTTTCCAACGGCTGCGGTTATACCATTTCCCAGATGCGTCTGGAAAATCCCGTGTCCCTTTCCGACGGCTCCATTGACCTTGCGGAATACGGTCTTGCCCCCGAGGTGCGCACCCGCACCGACGAGGAGGGCAATGAGGAAACCTACGACTACACCCCCAGCCGTTACACCATCACCACACTTTCGGGTGACAAATACACCGTCATTCTGGGTGATGCTACTGTCTCGGGTGCCGGCTACTACGCCATGTACGAGGGAAGAGACAAGATCTATATCCTGTCCTCGGTCAATCTGGACGCCGCTGTGCTCCAGCCCGGCGAGGCGCTGGTCACGCCCATGATCATCTATCCCATGAGCATGAATGCTTATTTCAACGTTTCGAATTTTACCTACCGCACCGACATAGACTATGAACGGATTCTTGTAGAGCTGGTCATGGAGCTCACGGGCTACGACATTTCCGACGTTGTCCCCGACCCCGAGACCGGCAAGTATCCAGAGGAGGCGTTGGAAAAGATCAAGGAAGCCCAGGCCATCCTCCGAGCCGAAGAGGAAGCGGAGGACTACGAAACAGCCAACGGCAGATACGAAAAGCTCATCGCCAAGAACTCTCATCTCGTAACGGCCTTCACCTTTATTGATCTGGATGACCGTGAAAACACGCTGGACTCCACCATTCCCTATCACATGGCCTCGGATTATATGGAGGGCTACTTCCCCAACTCTGACAACATCAGCGAAGTGCTTTATAACCTGTACAGCACCTCTTTCAATCGTGTCGTCAAGCTGGGACCCTCGGATGACGAGCTTTACGAATACGGTCTTGAGGAGGCCGCGCACATTCTGTCCTTCACCTACACCGATGCCTCGGGTCAGCAATTCCCCAACTATGTGCAGATCTCGGAGCGTACCGAGAACGGCGCATATTACGCCTATTCACCCTACCACGATATGATCGTGGAGGTAGACGAAAAGAGCTTTGCCTTCCTTGAATGGAAGGAGATCGACTGGTACGAGCGGGAGTACTTCCTTGCCAACATTGCCCACTGTCAGGGCATCAAGCTGGAGGGCGCGTCCATGCCCGAGCCTGTCATCTTTGAGCTTGACAACTCCAAGTCCGACCAAAGCGAAAAGATCAACTCCGACAATCTGGAGATTTATTACAAGGGAAAGCTGATGAATTATTCCCTCCTGGTGACCAAGCCCTCGGGCAGCATCGCCACCGAGACCGCGAATTACAATTTCCGCCGCTTCTATCAGGCACTCCTGACCGCCTCCGTGGCTGGCACGGTAGAGCTTACCGAGGAAGAAATGGCAGAGATCCGAAAGACCCCCGACGAGGAATGCCAGCTCAAGCTGACCATTCTGCTGGACGACGGCAAGGGAACCGATGAAAGCACCCGCTATGCCGTCTACCGCTTCTATCAGATCACCGAACGCAAATCCTATATGACCATTGAGCTTCTGGATTCTCCCGAATCCGCAGGTAATCCCGAAAACGGCCAGGGTATCTTCTATGTATCCCGCACCTTCTGCGACAAGCTCATCGCAGATGCATACCGTTTCATCAACGAAGAGGAGATCGTCGTATCCTCCAAGAACTGATATGACAGACTCCCCCGTGGGAGAGGCCGCAAGGCCTCTCCCGCTACTGTGGATCACTCTGTAACCGCTATTGACAGAGAATCCCTGCGGTTGTACCGCCCCGAATAGGAAAACAATTTCATTTAACTATAAATATTCATTTTTACATCTGCTTCAGAAAGGACATCACCATGGCCAAGCTGCAAATCAGAAAGATCGGAGACGAGGTGCTCCGCAAAAATTGCCGTCCCGTAGACGAAATTACCCCCCGCATCGTCACCCTGCTCGATGACATGATCGAAACCATGCGTGCCGCCGACGGTTGCGGTCTTGCCGCACCGCAGGTCGGTATTCTCCGCCGTATCGCGGTCGTCGAGGTGGAAGAGGGTACGGTCTACGAGCTCATCAATCCCAAGATCATCGCATTCTCCGGCGAACAGGAAGGTCGAGAGGGCTGTCTGTCGGTTCCCGGCCGCTGGGGGATCGTCAAGCGCCCCATGCACGTCACCGTCGAAGCCACCAACCGTAAGGGCGAGACCTATCAGGTCACAGGCCACGAGCTCCTGGCTCGCGCCTTCTGCCATGAGATCGAGCACCTCGACGGCAAGCTCTATATCGACTCCGCAACCTCGATGGACGAGGATTGAGGAGGAGTACGAAGGAGTACGAAGGGGAACGACAGGGGAACTTTTGAAAAAAGTTCCCCAAGCCCCTCAAAACCTTTTAAAAAAGGGGTAGAAACACCCGGAAGCGATATATGCGCGCTTGGGGGTGGAGAACGCAAGGAGAATTTTTGAAAAAGTTCCCCAAGCCCCTCAAAACCTTTTAAAAAAGGGGTAGAAACACCCGGAAGCGATATATGCGCGCTTGGGGTGGAGAACGCAAGGAGAATTTTTGAAAAAGTTCCCCAAGCCCCTCAAAACCTTTTAAAAAAGGGGTTGAAACACCCGAAAGCGATATATGCGCTTGGGGGTGGAGAACGCAAGGAGAATTTTTGAAAAAGTTCCCCTGACCCCTCAAAACCTTTTAAAAAAGGGGTAGAAACACCCGGAAGCGATATATGCGCGCTTGGGGGTGGAGAACGCAAGGAGAATTTTTGAAAAAGTTCCCCAAGCCCCTCAAAACCCTTTTGAAAAAGGGTATAGACACCCGCCTTGCGATTTGGAAAGCTTTTGTGTCAGGCCTGATCCGCGCAAGGAAAATGTCCCGTTTCTTGCCATCAAAACGGCAAATTTCACTTCTAAAGGAGTCCCTTTATGCGCATCCTATTCATGGGCACACCCGACTTTGCCCTTGCCACTCTGAAAGCCCTTTACGATGACGGCGAAAATATCGTCGGTGTCGTCACACAACCCGACAAGCCCCGCGGACGCGGCAATATCATGACCCCGCCTCCTGTCAAGGTGTTTGCGGAATCGGTGGGCATCCCCGCTTATCAGCCCACCACGCTGAAAAACGGTGCTTTTGACGAGACCTTAAAAGCACTGGATCCCGAGCTCATCGTAGTCGTAGCCTACGGTAAAATTCTGCCCCCCTCGGTGCTGGACTATCCCATTCACGGTTGCATGAACGTTCACGGCTCTCTCCTGCCCACCCTGCGCGGCGCGGCACCCATGCAGCGCGCCATCATGGAGGGTCATCCCGTCACGGGCATCACCACCATGTATATGGCTGATGGGATTGACACGGGCGATATGCTCATCAAGGCCGAGATGCCCATTCTGCCCGATGACAATTTTGAGACGGTACACGACAAGCTGGCCGCGTTGGGTGCTGAGACCATGAAAAAGACCATCGCCGCCTTGCGCGCAGGTACGTTGGTGCGCACCGTACAGGACGATACCTTAGCAACCTATGCCGCCAAGATCGAAAAATCCGACTGTCTCATTGACTTTACCAAATCTGCCGCCGAGGTGCACAACCAGATCCGCGGCCTGTCCCCCATTCCCCTGTCCTTCACCCACACCCCCGACGGCAAGCTGCTCAAGGTGGTTGCCGCGCATATCGGCAAAGCAGAAGGACACGCGGATATCCCCGGCAAGGTGATCTCTGTGACAGACGGTATCGAAGTGGCCTGCGGTAACGGCTCTGTCGTCTTCACCCGTGTTGTCCCCGAAGGAAAGGGACAGATGGGTGCGGCTGACTTCGTCCGCGGACGAAAAATCAATCTGAACGATCAATTATCCTAACCCAAGGAGGTTTCCATGTTATTCGGTTTATTCTGGGGTGACTGGACAGTTCTTCTCCTGGTCCCCACCATGATCTTTGCCTTCTGGGCACAGATCAACGTACAATCCACCTTTAAAAAATACAGCGCCGTCCGCAACTCGCGCGGTCTGACGGGTGCTGACGTTGCCCGTCGCATTCTCAACGAAAACGGCCTGTATCACATCCAAGTGGAGCACATCCACGGCCATCTCAACGACCATTACGACCCCAAGGCGGGTGTCATTCGCCTGTCCGATGCGGTATACACCTCTATGAGTGCCGCCGCCATCGGCGTTGCCGCCCACGAAGCGGGTCACGCCTGTCAGCACGCCACCAACTATCTTCCCATCAAGATCCGCGCCGCCATCATTCCCGTCACCAATTTCGGTTCTATGCTGGCCATGCCCGTCTTTTTGCTGGGACTCATCTTTGCGGGCGGTGCTTGGGTTCCCGGACAGGTCGGTGATATCTTCATGTTTGCGGGCATTCTTCTGTTCTCTCTGTCCACCATCTTCCAGCTTGTCACTCTGCCCACCGAGTTCAACGCGTCCTCCCGCGCGCTCAAAACCCTGGAGGTCACAGGTTCTCTGCAGGGCGAGGAGCTGACTGCCGCAAGCAAGACCCTGCAGGCCGCCGCCCTGACCTACGTCGCAGCGCTTGCCACCTCGCTGGCGTCCCTTTTGCGCCTCATCCTCATCGCCAACCGAAGAAGATAAGATCTACCCAATTAAAGGAAACAAACCATGTATGCAACTGACAACACCCCCAAAAGCTCCCACGAGCCCTTGGGGGTTTACATTCATATTCCCTTTTGCAAAAGCAAATGTCCCTACTGTGACTTCTGCTCCTATCCCCACCCATCGGCCGATACCGTTACGTCCTACGTCTCGCGACTGATCGAATCCATCCGCACCGAAGCCGAGTCGTTTGTTTCCCGCCCCGTGGACACGGTGTATTTCGGCGGCGGCACCCCCACGTTGCTTTCTCCGGCGGATGCAGAGCGGCTGCTGGATGCTGTCTTCACCTCCTTTTCGCTGCTCCCCGATGCCGAAATCACGCTGGAATGTAATCCCGGCACGGCGGATCTTTCTCTCCTGTCTCTTTGGCGGCAGGGTGGTGCCAACCGCCTCAGCATGGGCGCCCAAAGCGCGCACACCAACGAGCTCAAGGCCTTGGGACGCCTGCATAGCTGGGAGGATGTCTGCCGCACGGTGCAACACGCGCGAGCGGCGGGATTTCACAACATCAACCTTGATTTTATGATGGGCATTCCCGAGCAAACCAAAGACAGCCTTTTGGAAACCCTGCAAAAAGCCGTAGACCTCTCCCCTGCGCACCTGTCATCCTACTGTCTGATTCTGGAGGAGGACACCCCCTTTGGCCGCCGTGGGGCGGCCGCGTTGGGAATTCCCGATGACGACGGTATGGCGGATCTGTATGAGGCCGCCGCAGATTATCTCGTCTCTCGCGGCTATGAGCATTATGAGATCAGCAATTTTTCCCTGCCCGACAAGCGTTCCCGACATAACCTGCACACCTGGCAGGGGCGGGAGTATCTCGGTCTCGGCATCGCGGCACACGGCTATGTCAACGGTGTCCGTTACGCCAACAGCCGTGATCTTTCCGCATTTTTGAAAGGGGACAGCATTTTGGAGGACGCCTACACCATTACCCCCGAAGAGGCCGCCGAGGAGGCGATCATGCTGGGTCTGCGCTTGTCCGACGGCATTGACACAAACGAGATCTCGAGAACAACGGGGGTCGTCTTCCCGCCCGCCTTCACAAAGCTTTGCGACAGGCTGGAAAAAGAAGGGCTCCTCACTCGCCGCGACGCGCGGATCTCCCTGACACGCAAAGGATTTCTTTTGAGCAATCAGATCATCGGTGCGCTCATTTCGGAGATTTTTTGAGCACGCACGGCACGGTATATAAAAAATAAAGGCTCCCTATTGACTTTCCGCAGAAAATCGTGTATAATATAAGCGAGAGGTCATTCCTCTGCCACTTAAAGCACAAGGGCAAGCGTTGCCCCAACGATAGAAAGGATGGACTATCCCATGGATGAGAAAAACATGATCCCCGAAAACGAGGATGCACTGCAGGGTGAGTTCTATACCCTGACCGACGAGGACGGCAACGAGCTGCAGTTCGAAGTCATCGGTTCCGCTGAGCTCAACGGCCAGATGTACTACGCCATGGTTCCCGTGGACGATCAGCCCGAGGACGGCGTATGTGAGTATGTCATTCTCAAGGCCGAGAAGGACGAGGACGGCGAGGACATTCTTGTCACGGTTGACGACGATGACGAGTTCGACGACGTGGCCGACTACTTCGACGATATGTTCTCCGACGAGGCTGACTACGACGTCAACGTTGACTGATTTCATATTTTTCGGTATAATCGGCACCACAACTGCATAAGCTGGTTTTATCCTGCGGAGTGCGTGATATACGAGTTTGTGACCCACATCTGATGAAAGGAGACCGACTCACGCTGTGGTTTGCAGACCTCCCGTTCCGTGCATCGGTTGACTTGTCCCGACACGTGAGCGGATGCTGGGAGCAGTAAAGCGGCGGATAGGTCACCGCCCTGAACAAACAGGGTTCCACCATTTGTGTACACGGCTTTGCGGGACTTTAAAAGAAAGGTTTTCGTGCCGGAGGCATTATAAACCTTGCAAACAAAAAAGACTTGGATGTTTTTCCAAGTCTTTTTTGTTTGCAGAAATATTCGGCTATTTTGCATTGTTTAGCGGGCAGTGCCCGTGGCCAATATCGCGTAACGCTCTCCGTGACGGAAGGGTATCACCCGATGGGGAGTATGAGCTCTAAATTGTTGTTTAGCGGGGTAAACCCCACACCTCTTGGGTGTCGGATGACCGATGGGGGTTCTGGGGGCGAAGCCCCCAGAACCTATGAGAACGGCCGGCGGTTTCGGGGGCGGCCTTGAGCGCCCTGAATCAAATAAAAATTGTTTTGCGGAGCAAAACTTCCTTGCACTACAAGGAAAAATAAGGTTTTCGAAAGGTTTTCCCAACATCAATTTTGTCTTTCAAAAACCTTCTTGCGGCTTCCGCCGCGCGCCGAGGCGCTCACGGCCGCCCTCGGCACTGCCGGCCGCCATTGTGAGGTGCAGGGGCTGCGCCCCTGCACCCCCTTAGCCCGCTAAACAACAATTTATTTCACAAGGAATCTCTTGATCTTCTTGGTAGGCGTCTTTTCAAACTCGGTATCTCTCAGCTCCACGGCCTTGATCTGCTTGAAGGTAGGCAGGCGGCGGTTGGTCTGGTTGATGGAATTACGGATGGATTCCTGAATCAGCTCCTTGGTAGCCCCTGTGGGGAATTTCTCCTCGTTGGCATAAACCACGGCGGTCAGGATGATCTCATCGCTGTCCTTGGCCTTGCGTCCCACCACAACGACCTCAGAGATGGTTTCGATCTGGTAGAGGTATTCCTCGATCTCCTCGGGGAACACGTTTTTCCCGTTTTCCAAAACGATGACCGACTTGCAACGACCCGTGATGAACACGTAGCCATCTTCGTCCATATAACCTACGTCGCCCGTGCGATACCAACCGTCCTTGGTGAACGCGGCCTCGTTGGCTTCGGGATTGTTGTAATATCCCAACATGACGTTGTCGCCCTTGACCTGCAATTCACCCTCCATAAAGCCCTTTTCATTGAGGGTACCGTCGGAGAATTCCTCGGATACACGGATGCGGCAGGCAGATACGGCAGGGCCGACAGAGCCCCACTTGCGGTTATAATATCTGTCCACGCTGGCAAGGGGAGAACATTCGGTGATGCCAAAGCCCTCGCAGACGCAGATGCCGAAATCTTCAAACGCGGCGATCAGATCGGGGTTGAGCTTGGCACCGCCGCAGATGATGCGATCCAAGCGGCCGCCAAACGCCTCGTGCACCGCCTTGAAAATACTGCGGCGCTTGTCAATACCCACAGACAAAAGGGTCTTGGAGAGCGCCAGTCCCGTCTTGAGCGCCTTGTCACGTCCCGACTTTTCGGCTTCGGACCAGATCTTCTTATACATGGTGTTGAGGAACAGGGGCACCAGCACAAGTCCCGTAGGCTTGAAGAGCTTGAAGTTTCTCATGACGTGGCTGAGAGAGTCATTGATACAGATCTCGATACCCAGCACCATCTCGGCCATCAGGCACATCAGCTCGTAGGTGTGGTGCACGGGAAGCACCGATACCATCACGTCATCCGGATAGAAGCACACCGACTCAAGCGCGGCGTTGACCACCGAGAAAATGTTTTTCTGGCAGAGCATCACGCACTTGGAAGTACCCGTCGTACCCGACGTAAACAGCATTTCCGCCAGCTCCTCGCGGTTGTGGAGCAGAGGATAGTCATAGCCCTCGCGCTCGATACGCTCGCGACCCAGTTGGAGCACCTCATCATAGGTGATGACCTTATGGTCAAAATCGCTGTTGTAGGCAGGCACCATGGGCACGAAATACTGGATGCCTGTGTCATCCGCCTCGATGGACTTGATGAATTTTTCGTTAAAGGTCTTGCCGTATACCACGGCTTTGGCATCCACGACCCCAAAGAACTTACGGATCTCTTCGATATCCAGCTCCTTATCCATGGGGACGATGACGCACCCGGACGCAAGCGCGGCAAGGTAGGTGCAGAGCCAGCGGGGGGAGTTGTCGCCGATGACCACGATCTTTTGGCCCGCGAGATCCATCGCGTTGAAGGCGGCGGCAGTCTCGTGGATCATATTGCCGAACTCGGCATAGGTCATGGAGTGAATTTCTCTGCCCTCAAAATAACGGAAGCAGATGCGGTCGCCATGCTTATTGATAACGTCCACAAGATCAACGACATCCCAGATGTGCGGCAGGGAACGCACGAGACGGCGGCGGTTCATGGGCTTATGCTTGTTTTTTTCCATATACAAACTCCTTTCGGGACATCACATCCCACGCAGAACTTATGAAAAATTGAATGGGGATTTGAAATAACAAACTTATGGGAACATTTCAAACTCTGTGGACGGAAAAATCACCACGGATTTTTCATCGAGAGAGCTTTTAGAGGTGACCTTATTTTCCCACACAAAACTTATGAAAAATCTCGGAAATGACTTCCTCTCTGACGCTGTGACCCGACAGCTCGCCAAGCGCGGCCAGTGCATCGCGGATGTCCTCAGCGCAAAGATCATAGGGCAGGTATCCCGAAAGCGCGTCGATGGCTCTTGTGAGCGCCGCATAGCCTTGCGTCAGGGCGGTATGCTGCCGGGCGCTGAATACGATGGCCGATACCCCCGTGTCCAGGCTGCCGTCGATGAACAGATCCTCCACAACGGAAGTCAGGGTTTCCATGCCATATCCGCTCGTAGCCGAGAACGGCATAAAGCCAAGACCTGTGGCGGTTTCGGGTGTTCCAAACGGAGGCTGCTCCTGCTCTTGCCAAAGATCCTTTTTGGTCAGAATATATACGATCTGCTTCCCCTGCCGTGTCATATCCTGCAGGGTACGGAGCAATTGTATATCCTCTTTTGTGGCGGGAGAAGCTCCATCAAACAGCGCGAGCACCAATTCCGCCTCATCCAAGGCGTTTTGGGCGCGCGTGACACCGATGCGCTCCACAGGATCCTCTGTTTCACGCAAACCCGCAGTATCCGACAGGCGCAACGTCACGCGACCGAGAGAGACGGTTTCTGACAAAACGTCGCGGGTCGTGCCCGCAATATCCGTCACGATGGCGGCTTCTCGCCCGACCAAGCGGTTATACAGCGCGGATTTTCCCGCGTTGGGGCGGCCAACAATGACGGTCGGCACACCCTCGGCGATGGCGTGCCCCGTGCGGTAGGTCTCCTGTAGCCGTTCAAGCTCGACCCGAATGCCTTGCAGGAGCAGGATCATATCCTCGCGGGGAATCTCCGTAAGATCCTCCTCGGGGAAATCCATGCCGACCTCCAGATTGGCAAGGATCGTAAGAATTCTTCCGTAGATCTCCTCCATGGCCTTGCAAAGATGCCCTTTCATGCCTGAACGGGCGAGGCGCAGCTGCTCGTCGTTTCCAGCCTCCAGCAGGTTACCGAGCGCTTCGGCTTCGGGGAGAGACATCTTGCCGTTCAGATAGGCACGGCGCGTATATTCACCGGCCTCAGCGGCACGCGCACCTGCCATGAGACAGGCCGAAAGCACACTGCGGGTCACGAGAACACCGCCGTGGCAGGAGATCTCCACCACGTCCTCCCCCGTAAAAGAGTTGGGCGCGGGAAAATAGGCGCACAGCACATCGTCCAATACGCGTTCGGGATCATCCGGAGAGAAGATCTCTCCATAGACCATCGATCGCACAGGAGCTTCTGCGAGGGACGCATATCTTTTGGATTTGGGTCGAAAGATCTTGTCGGTCACGGATATGGCCTCAGAACCCGACAAGCGGATCACCGCCACGCCGCCCTTACCAAAGGGGGTGCTGACCGCAGCAATGGTATCAAAACAGTGCATGATATACCTTCTTCCGTTGGGTCATCTTTATCATAACACAAAGATGTTGTCTTGTCAACAGTTTTCGGAAAATCAAACGGAAGTCCTGGGAAATATATCCGAGACTTCCGCCGATGGGAATCGGCAAGCAGGGGATATTCCCTGCTTGCCAAGGGTCGGACGGAACTCGTGTCTATCCGATAATTATGCGTTATCCTCGCTGTCCGAAAGATCGGGCGTTGCGAACAGATCGTCCTTCACAGGAGCTTCTGCCACGGCTTCCTCATCCTCCTCGGAGTAGGTAGCGGCAGAGAGGTCGATGTCAAAGGGATCCTTTACGTCATCCTCATCAAAGGTAGAGGTCGTGGGCATCACGCGGCCGGAGCCTGCCAACGGATCGACCATCGCAGAGCTGCTCTTGCGGCGGTTGCGGCTACGGGAGCGACCGGACTTTTCGGTCTTGACAGCCTGTCCCTCGGGCATACCCTCGTCCTCCAGGAAAATGACGATGCGGCGGTTGTTATCCGTACCGATGGAATTGGTGGTGACACCGTCCATGTGCTGGATCTCGGAGTGGATGATGCGGCGCTCATAGGGATTCATGGGCTCCAGCATGATGCTCTTCTTATACTTAAGCACCTGATTGGCCTTCTTGCGCGCCAGTGCGCGGAGGGCATCCTCACGCTTTGCGCGGTAAGCCTCTACGTCCACCGTGATGCGAGCGTATTCTCTCTTTTCTCCCTCTTCCTTCTTGTTGGCAGCGAGGTTGGCAAGGTACTGGAGGGCGTCCAGCGTCTCACCGTGATGGCCGATCAGCACGCCTGCGGCTTCGCCGTCCACCGTGATGACCATATCGTCGTTGTCGCCGGGATGCATAGCGATGACCACGTCGGCAAGACCCATGTTGGCCACAAGGTTGGTGATGAAGGCATAAGCCATGCGCTCGCTCTCCTTGACGGTTGCGGGATCCACGTTTTCGTAGGTCTTACGGGGCTTGGGGGGATTCTGGCGGTTCTTGGGCTGACGAACGGGCAGCTCACCGGGCTGATGCTCGGCAGATTCTGCCTCGGTTGCTTCGGCGGCATTTTCGACGGCGCGGGGTGCGCGATCCGAGCGGTTGCCCTTGCGGTCGCGGCGATCGCGACGATCCGAACGATCGCGGCGCTCCTTCTTCTCGGCAGGAGCATCGGGGATCTGATAGACGGCCTTGATGGTCGCGTCTACCGAGCCAAAGCCCAGAAAGCCCTTTCTGCCTTCGTTGATAACAGTGATAAACAGCGCAGACTCGCCGGGTGCACCCAGCTCTTCCACCGCTTTCGCAATGGCCTCTTCCTTTGTCTTGGCGCTGACTTCAATTTCTTTTTTCATGTCGTTTGATATCCTTATCTGATATGAAATTTGGTCAATCGTTGTTTTCGCTCTGTTCATCTGCCACGTATTCTGCGGCAGCATCTACGGGCTCGCTCTCGTCCTTTTTCTTCTTGGACTTCTTTTCCTTGGGCTTGCGGACGGGCTCATCCTCCTTGAGGGTCGCCTCGCCGAGATATGCGCCCTTGGCTTCGGGTGCTGGCGTATCTTCCTCTACGTAATCCGCCTTGGGGCCGGACTTGGGCAGGGGCTCGAGGTCATCCTCGTCATCAATGTGATGGAGAGAACGGATGTTGGGATTCTTGGTGCCGCTCTTCTTGACAGGGCGGTGCTTTTCCTTGGCAGCCAGCTCCTTCTCAGCGGCCTTGAAATCAGCCTCGGTAAAGACGGGCAGAGGCATTGCCTTGGCAATGATGAACTGCTTGGCCATACCGATGATGCTCTTAAAGCCCCAATACAGGCCGACAGCACCGGGCACGATGAAGGTAAAGGCGGCAGACATACCGGGCATGAAGATGTTCATGGTGGTATTGGAGCAGCCGTTCTGAGGATCGTTGGCGGTAGGCTGGAAGGTCAGCTTGCGGTTGAGCTTGGAGCTGAGGAAATACAGCACGAAGGTCACAACAGGGATGAACAGCAGCCAGGGGTTTGCGAAACCGGGGGTCAGACCGAAGTTGACACCCAACAGGGTAAAGTCGGGGATACGCGCCATCATGGGAGCGATGCCATCGGCAAAGCTCTCGACCGTACCCTCGGCGATGCGGATGAAGTCGAAGGTGGGCAGGTTCTCCACAACCGCGTCGGTCAGACCCTGGTTGCGGATGATGGACAGAAGCTCGATGGTGCCCGAGCCCGAGGAGAGCTCCAGGCCCAGACCGCCCGCGGCTCTGGAAGCCTTGGCAAAGGAGGTCATAGCGGCGATCAGCTCGTCGGATGCGCCCATCATATACTTGAGGGGGTTGATAACGATGTTATAAAGTGCGATGATGACAGGGAAGGTCAAAAGCAAGGGGAGACAACCCGACATAGGGCTGAATCCCTCCTTCTGGTACATCTCAGCAACCTCCTGGGAGGCCTTCTGCTGGGTTGCCTGGTCGGTTCTGCCTGCGTACTTCTTGCGGATGGCCATCTCCTTGGGGCGGAGAAGTGCCTGCTTACGGGAGTTCTTCTGCTGATGGATACCCAGGGGGAGCATCAGAATCTCGATCACGATGGCAAAATACACCGTACCCAGAATGAAGCTGCCGAAGCCGGGGACGTTGATGAGCCATTCAAAGCCCAGAGCGACCCAGTGCTGGAGCAGGGTAAAGAAGCCCATTTCGGACTCCACGGCAACAGAGGTTTTGAAGCAGTTGATCAGCTCAACAAGATCGGCATGGCTCATGGAGGCATACGCAGAAGCCTCATCTACCTTATGCTTGACCAGCACGTTGTAGGCAAATTCCGTGGCCTTCTCGGGCTGAGGTTCGGGCAGATTGGCGTCGTCAAAGCCGGGAGCGGTCATGTCATAGCCGCGGAGCGCAGCCACGAGTTGATCTCTGATGTGATCACCCGTGAGGGTGTCACCGGCCTTCATGTTACCGTTCTTTTTCAGGGTCTCGTAGTGGCCGATATCGCCCTCGAGATCGCTGAGCTTGGTCTTATAGCTCGCGATGGTCTTGGCCAGCGTGTTGAGCTGGGTGTCGGTCACCTCGCCGCCGTAGATCAGGTAGTCCAGATCATAGCGGGTCATACGCTCAAAGGCCTCGGCGTTATCAAGGCCGAGCTTCACCATGAGCTGATACGCATACTCGGTGGACTTTTCGGGAACGGGGGTGGTTTCGGAGGTAACGGGAGCGGTCATATCATAACCTTCGGATGCTCCCTTCAGGAGTGCGAGGACGTTGTCCTTGGTGACGAGCGCGGCATCCTCCAGATCAGAAAGTGCAGCGATCTCGGCTTTGAGCTCGCCGGCCTTCTTTTCATAGGCGTTGATGCTTTCCAGCATCTTGTCGCGGTCCTCCCCGGGAACGTTGTGCTCCTTCTTGATGGTAATGTTTTGGGGGTTGAGGGTCAACTGTGTAGGCGCACGGCTGCCGCAAGCGGTCAACACACTGCCGATCATGAGAAGGATCAGCAGAGCGGCGACCAGTCTGATCACCACGGCGGATACGCGTGGGGCGCGGGAATTGGAAAAAATATGCTTCATTTTTACTACCAATCCAATCTTTTTTGGTTGTCCAATGTGGACAGGTGCGGCTCCTCGATATGGTTTGGCCGCTGTATGTCGGAGGCCTTACGGCTCGTCCGACCGATCTTGATTGCTTTCAAGGCCTGCTTCTGCGTCGAGATCATCCTGTGGGTCATCCGCGCTCTGTGCTTCGTCTCGTTCCAAAGGGATGCGGGGCGGCTCGGTGTCGCGGTATTTACTCCAGCGCATAGGCATGGTACGAAAGCCTGTTTCGGGTACGGGATCATATCCCGCAGGTGACAGAGGACTGCAACGCAAAATCCTCCAGATCATGAGAATAAACCCCGCCATACACCCTCGCTTTTCAAATGCTTCCAGCGCGTAGGCCGAGCAGGTGGGGGTGAATCGACAGCAGGGCGGCTTCATGGGGGAGATCCGCTTTCTGTAAAAGCGAATGAGCGCCATAAATACCCGTTTCATGACAAATCAGTTTGTGTTTTCCCCTCCGGGGCTTGGGACGTGCCTGCGGGGGAGACAAGCATATCCAGTTTCTTGAACAAATAGCGAAGCTCAGCGGCGATGGCCGTGCTCTTCTCCTTCTCTGCTCCGGGTTTCGCGGAGATCACGATGAGATAGCCGGTCTTCAGCCTGTGCTTCTTTCTCACGTCAGCAAGTCCCGCTCTCAGAATCCGTTTGACGCGGTTTCGTTCCACGGCGCCACCTTCCCGTTTGGGAACCGACAAACCGATCCGATTGAGATACTGCTTCTGTGGGTTTGCCTTCATCAGCCGTTTGGCGTGAAGATCCTTGAGGATATAGACCGTCACAAACCGCCCCGACCATCTCTGTCCGCGGCGAAATGTTTTCTGATATAAATGATTCTCTTTGATGGCTATATCCTTCATAATTTTTTACATTGAGGCTCTGCCTCAAACTCCGCACAAGAAACTTTTCAGGAAAAGTTTCTTATGAATCTTCAAAAGCTTTGAAAGCAATGATTGTTTACGGTTAACTTACGGGCGAACACGGCAAAAGCTGTACCATGATGCTTCAAGGCTCTGCCTCAAGCTCCGCATAAGAAACTTTTCGGGAAAAGTTTCTTATGAATCTTCAAAAGCTTTGAAAGCAATGATTGTTTACGGTTAACTTACGGGCGAACACGGCAAAAGCTGTACCATGATGCTTCAAGGCTCTGCCTCAAGCTCCGCATAAGAAACTTTTCGAGAAAAGTTCTTCAAAATGACCGAACGTGTCCTGACAAGAAAAAACCCCGAGGAAAGACAGACACAGCGAAAAATCCGGTTCCATCAGTCATCGGCGGTTTTTCTATGACAAAACAGCGTTACATCAGCTTCAAGGTTCTGCCGTGCGTGAAAGCAGGCGCACAGGTGTGCCCGCGCATTTCACGGATCAATAGGTCAGTCTCTTTCTGCCCTTAGCGCGTCTTCTCTTAAGAACGTTTCTGCCGTCAGCAGTTCTCATTCTCTTTCTGAAGCCGTGCTCCTTCTTTCTCTGTCTCTTCTTAGGCTGGTAAGTTCTGAGCATTTCAGTGCACCTCCTTCGTAATTAGTGGGTGGCGTATATATCGCATAGGGTCAGATCATTCCTGTCGGGTTACAAGGAAGGGTCAGCCTCCGATACGCTTTCTGCCTACTCATGGCATTGACCCTTATATTATAACCGCAAAGTCCCTGATTTGTCAAGGGGTTTTTGAAAAATATTTTAAAAAAACAACGCATTTTTTCAAAAGATTTCCCCCAAAAAACCAAACCCAAACACGCCGCAATCGCACTTCAGGGGTTATTTTTTCGTCATCCTTGGTCGTTTTGGTGATTTTTCCTTGAAAGCATTGACAAAAGTTTGGGCACATGGTATAATTTTTCCGAGGAATCGTTAAAATCATCTTGAAAGGAGACCCCTCAAATGAAAAAACTGCTTGCACTTGCCCTGTGTATCGCTTCCCTGTTTTTGGTGGGCGTTTTGATCACGTCTGCCGCCAATATCGTCGAGGAAGCCGGATATTACATGGTCAAATCCGAAAAAACCGACGAGATCCTCGCGGGAAAAGCCGGCGAGGAAGACATACTGTGGGAAGTTCCTTATCTGCACATCCCTCCCACGCTTGACGGTCAGATCGGAAAGGCCGAATATTATCCCTTTGAAATGTATGAAGATTATCTCTCCTGGCTGGCAAACTCTACCGATCCCACCACGGGCGAGATTCCCAACACCCGCGAAGATTTTCAACTGTTCTACGATGCCACACAGGAAGGCTTTTTCAAGCCCTGGTGGGGTTGGGACGGCAACTACCTCTATCTCGCCTTTGAAGTCAATCTCGTCAACGGCTTCACCTGTACCCCTGAGGTCATGGGTGGTGATATGATGCTGTGGGCCTATAACTGCCTGCAGGTCGGTCTGTCCCCCGCAGATGCCACAGGCATCGACGGCTACACCGAGCTTGGCTTTGGTGTACACAGCGAAACCAATGAGCCCATCACCTTCAACTGGTTCGGCACCTACTGCCCCGTAGCAGGCGAGGATTTCAACGGTTACTATGACGAACAGAATCAGCTGCTCCGCTATGAAATGCGCATCCATCTGCCCTCCGTTCTGGAGCTTGACCGCACCGTGGAAAACGGTGATACCATGAATTTGGCATGGGTGCTTTCCCTCAACGGCGAGACCACCGGCACCTACGACGTATGGCACCTTTTCTTCTGCCACGGCATCAGCGGCCCTCATTCCAAGAATGCCGCCAACATGGCACGCGTGACCTTCGCCGGTAAGCCCATCGGAGATGACGGCCCTATGATCAATGTCATCCCCGGTATGAGCGAGGAGGACAAGGCGCTGGGTCTCAAGGAGACGGTGGATCTGAGTAACGAGACGGTCGTCAAGACCTTTGAAGGCGAAAATGCCGGTGTGGAGTATATCACCGAGGGAGACGAATCCTTCATGCGTATCACTTCCTTTGCCACCGAAGGCTACCCCTACGTTTACAGCACCAAATACCCCAGAAACATTGTAGGCGGTCTCGGTGACTACGTTGTTGTCAAGTATCGCACCTCCTCTGAAATGGGCGAGGATCTGGGCATCATTTTCCGCAACGTCTTCGACACGGAATTCCATCCTGACAATTGTTACGTGGATACCATTGGCACCGACGGTGAGTGGCACGTCACGATCTTCTATATGACGGGCGAAAACAACTGGCAGCACTTCATCCTGAATCTTGGATTTGTGCCCTTCGCACTCGCTAAAAACTCCGCCCAGGAGACCCTCGATCTCGCTTGGATCAAATTCTATCAGGAAGACCCCTCCGAGATGTACTATCATGACTTCTATGATCCCGACGCAGAGGAGGAATCCTCTTCTGACGCGGATTCCGAGCCCGAGTCCACCCCTGCCGAGTCTGTACCCGTGGAATCCCAGTCTGCGGAGTCTCAGCCTGCCGAATCCAAGCCTGCCGAATCCATCCCCGCCGAGTCCGACAGCGCAAAGGATTCTGCCGCCGCTGAATCCGAGTCTGAGGCAGAAGAAAAATCGGGTTGCGGCGCAACGCTGCTTAGTTCTGTGGCTGTTTTGATAGCCGCTGTCGCTGCCGCTGCGGTTCTCAAGAAGAAGGAAGACTGATCTCGGTCAGCTCATCCGAAGCAATTGATAAAGCCCTGCTCACATGAGCAGGGCTTTTATTAAGTTAACAGAAACTCTGAATGAAGGGTTCTTATCATTCCTCGTAGGTGAAGGTGCAGTTGGCGATGAGATAGTCAAAGAGCTTGACAGCAAAGGCGGATTCGCGAAGATACTCCTCACCGATGTTCTCCAGAATGTCTTCCTTGGTCACATAACCGCCGTAGTATTCGACCCAGTATTCGATCTCTTCCTCCAGCTCCTTGTCGGTGACGGTTTCCATGTTCTCCCACTCGGCAATGGCGTGGGTGATCATATCCTTTTTCACCATCAGCTCAGCCTGCTTGGCGATCTCGGCTTCCCAATCGGCATCCTCATCATAGCCCATGTAGGCAATGGCAAAATCGCCTAAGGTAGGATACAGCTTGAGGAATTCCTCTTTCTGGGCACCGCTGCAATAATAGTCATACGCGGATTGGAGTTCTTTCTTGTAGGTAATGAAATAATAGTCCAGCTCGATCTGCGGCAGATTGATGCACTCGGCCGTCTCGGTCAGGTATGTCCAGAGCGCATCGGTCTTGGCGGATTCCACGTACTCGGCGTTCTGTTCTTCAAGATAGGCTCTGATAAAACCAAAAAATTCATTGAGGAAGGACTTGTCTGTAACGTGCACCTTTTCAGACTCATAGCCCAGCGTATTTTCAACGAACGCGCGGTTGTATTCGGGCAGGGTGTACTGCACGGAATACTCAACAACCACGTAGAAGATGGCATCCTTGCCGCCGAGCTCGGCGTTGTAGCCCTCGGGGAAGGTGACGTGCACCTCGGCAGGATTCTCCTTGGAGGTCTGGTTGGGGATCACGCCCACAAGGCCCTCTTCAAAGCCGGGAATGAAAGCGCCCGAGCCAATACCCAAGCCGTAAGGAGCAGTATCCTCCATATTGGAGCCGCCTTCAAATTCTTTGCCATCGATCGTGCCGCGATAGTAAATATACGCGGTGTCGCCCTTTTGAATGGCCTGATCGTAGACCTTGGTTTCGCCGTTTTTGGCGGTTCGCTCCTGGAACATGAGGTAATCAATGTAGCTTTGCACCTGCTCGTCGGTGATCATGAGACTCGCAGGGAGGGTGAGGCTCATGGACTGATACTTGGACTTGTCCAGCGTGACGTTGGGGGCAACCTCTTCTTCAAAATAGTCGTAACGGGGGAGAGGCGCTTCGGTTTCCTCGGGGGTAGTGTCACCATCGGTAATGGCATCGGTACCTGTTTCCTCGTCGGAAGAAGCGGTTCCGTCTTCGGACGTTTCGGCGGTATCCGCGGTGTCCGCGGTGTCAGCGGTGTCAGCGGTGTCCACGGTGTCAGCGGTACCAGCGGTATCATCGGTGTCGGTATCCGAAGCGGCGGTGCCCTCGTCTGCGGTATCTGCCGTATTGGAGGATGCGTTGGTTTCGGACGACGCGGTATCGCTTTCGCCGTCGGCGGGCTTCTCATCCTGCGTACAGGCGACCAGAAGCGTCACGCTCAGCACAAGGGAGAGGAGGATCAGGAAAAGCTTGTTGGATTTCATAAGGATTCTCCGATTTCATGTAAGATGCGACGCGGCACTTGCGCGCGTCATTGGCTATATCATACACCTTTTGAGCAAAAAAATCAAGGGGTAGGCGGAGAAATTCACACAACCGTCAATAAATTTTCCTCAAATCGCAAAAACGCAGGATTATTTACACCAAGTTCACACTTGCTTTTTGAAAAAAAGGTATGATGTATAAAAAAGCAAAAAGGAGCGCGTATGATCTATCCTTCCCACCTTTTGCCCGCAAGCGAGCAGATCCGCAAGTACCTTGCGGATGCACTTGCCGATATGCCCATCTCGGTGCACGCGTCTATAGATTCCACCAATACCCAAGCGCGCAGACTTGCCGAGCAGCAGGTGTCCGCACCGTATCTCGTGGTCGCCCACGCGCAGACGGCGGGGAGGGGACGGCTGGGACGGAGCTTTTATTCGCCTGCCGGGAGCGGACTTTATATGACCCTGGCGTTGGATCTGCGCGCCGACGAAGCAGTAGTTTCCCGTGTGACACCTGCCGCCGCTGTGGCGGTTTTTCTTGCTCTGGAGGCGGTTTGCCAAAAGCGAGCACAGATCAAATGGGTCAACGACCTGTATCTGGACGGCAAAAAGATCTGCGGCATCCTCACGGAAGCGATCCCGACAGCCGACGGCATCCGCGTGCTGGTAGGGATCGGTATCAATATCACCACCCATAGCTTCCCCGAGGGAATGCGAAATCCCGCAGGAGCGGTGCTTTCTCCGACGGATGCGCCTGTAAATCTGTCTTTACTGTGCGCAACGGTAGCAAATGCGCTGGTGGACGCCTTGCACGGGGATCGCACAGAGGCAACGCTGGCCTGCTACCGCTCACGGCTGATGCTGGTGGGAGAGCGTGTGGTGTGCTCACGCAATTTTGCGCCCGACGGCACCCCCGATCCCTCTCGATCTGTCGAAGGCAGGATCATGGGAGTAGATGATGATTACGGCTTGCTCCTGCGCTTGGATGATGCGACACAAACCGTTTTGCGCGGCGGAGAGATCAGTCTGACGGTTTTATAACGGTTACCTATAACGGTTACCTATAAAAAGCCCTGCGCATACGCGCAGGGCTTTTTTCAGTTACTTCGGATGAACTGACCGAGATCAGTCTTCCTTCTTCTTGAGAACCACAGCAGCAGCGGCAGCGGCCATCAGAACAGCCACAGAACCGAGAACGGTTGCGCCGCAACCCGACTGCTCTTCCTCGGACTCGGATTCATCAGCGGTGGAATCCTTTGCGCTGTTGGATTCAGCAGCGCTGTCCTTGGTGGAATCGGATTCAACGGGCGTGGATTCTACGGGCTTGGACTCAGCAGGCTGGGATTCACCCTCGGAGCCTACCTCAGAGCCTGCCTCGGAACCTGCCTCGGATTCATCCGTAGACTCGTCTTCGCCGGCATCGGGATCGTAGAAATCATTCTCGTAGATCTCGGTGGGGTCGTTCTGATAGATCTTGATCCATGCAATATCAATGGTTTCCTGTGCGGAATTGGAAGAATATGCGAAAGGAACCAGACCAATGTTCAGAATGAAGTGCTGCCAGTTGGCTTCACCGGACATATAGAAGATCATGGTGTGCCACTCACCGTCGTTGCCGATGGTGTCGATGTAGCAGTTTTCGGGATCATGCTCGGTTGCATAAATGTTACGGAATACAATACCCAGATCCTCACCCTCGGGAGAAGAGGTGCGGTACTTGACAACGATGTAGTCACCCAGACCACCGACAAGGTTGGTGGGGTACTTGGTGCTGTAAGCGAAGGGATAATCGTTATCGGTAGCAAGAGAAGTGATGCGCAGGAAGGAGGTTTCGCCTTCGGTGATGTATTCCACAGCGGCATTCTCGCCCTCAAAGGTTCCTGCCACCTTTTCGTTGCTCAGGTCGATGAACTCTCTCAGACCGTATTCCTTATCTTCCTCACTCATGCCGGGCAGCTCTACGATGGGAATATCCAGACCGTCGGGCTTATCTGCAAAGGTGATGCGTGCGAAATACTTGTTTTCCTTGCCGGAGTAAGGACCGCCAATACCGTGACAGAAAGCGATCTGCCAGGTATCGTGTGCACCGGTGCTTTCACCGTTACAGGACAGAAGCCATGCGAAGTTGATCTGATCGCCGTTTTCAACCGTACGGTCGGTCAGACCCAGCGCAGACTGCAGATGAATACGAAGCTCATAGCGAAGCTTCTGGTTGGTTGCATCATAGTAACCGATGAAGTCCTCACCTGCCGTGGGAAGATAGGAGCCTGCCCAGTTTGCGGTAATGGACTCATTGGTTTCACTGTGTACACCAAAACCAAGCTCTACGTAGCTGGGGTCTCTGCCGGTAGCATCCACGCTTGCAATACCGACCTGCAGACAGTTGTAAGCCCACAGGAACATATCGCCACCCAGCTTCTCAGGGGTACAGGTAAAGCCATTGACGAGGTTTACGTCAAAGGCAAGGTAGAGGTAGTTACCGTCCCAGCCCCAATAAGCCTCAAAGAAGCCGTCCTGCGTTGCATCATAGAATTCCTGGAATTCTTCAACCGAGTTGGAAGGCTGACCGGTGGTAGCGTCCACAGAGTTTGCCATCCAGGCGATGTAGTCTTCGTACTCTTCAAAGGGGATGTACTCGTTCTTGCCGATCTCACCGTCCAGCTCGGGAGCGATGTGCAGGAAGGGCACGTTCCAAATGATATCGCGCTCGCCTGCTTCACCCGCGAGAATTTCTTCTGCCTTCACGGCATCTTCGATCCAGAAGCCCGCTTGCTCTGCGGGAGCTGCGGAGATCAGGATCGTACCGCCGATCAAAAGAACCGCGATACAAAAGATCAAAGCCAAATATTTTTTCATCTTGCATTTCTCCTTGTGCATGATTTCACACTGCCCGAGGACAGGTGTTATTCATATTATACCACAAACCCGAAATTTGTCAATGCTTTTGCCTGTATTTTGTGCGCATTTGACAAATAGTTTTTAAAGCAAAGCCCGCTCCTTCCATCGGCGAAAGAGCGGGTGTACTTTTCGGAAGTTACCTTTTACTTCGTATATTCAAACGTGCAGTTGGCGATCAGATAATCGTACATCTTCACGGCAAATGCAGATTCACGGAGATATGCCTCTCCGATGTTCTCCAGAATATCTTCCTTTGTCACGTAGCCGCCGTAGTACTCGATCCAGTACTCGATCTCGTCCTCCAGCTCCTCGTCGGTCACGGTCTCCATATTTTCCCATTCGGCGATGGCGTGCACCAGCATATCCTTCTTGACCATCAGCTCGGCCTGCTTGGCGATCTCTGCTTCCCAGTCGGCATCCTCGTCATATCCCATGAACACGATGGCAAAATCACCGACGGTGGGGTACATCTCAAGGAACTGATCCTTGCTTGCGCCCGTGGAATAATATTCATACGCAGCATTGATCTCGTTCAGGTAAGAGGTGGTATAATAGTCCAGCTCCATCTGAGGCAGATTCACGCAGACCACCTTTTCGGTCAGATACGTCCAAAGCGCGTCGGTCTTGGCAGCCTCGACGTTTTCCTTATTCTGATCTTCAATATACGTCTTGAGATAGGCCTCAAATTCCGCCAGGAAGGATTTTTCGGTAACGTGCACCTTTTCGGATTCGTATTTGAGGGTTTTTTCCACGAATTCGCGGGTATATTCGGGCAGGGTGTACTGCACGGCATACTCGACGTAGACGTAGAAGATGGCATCCTTACCGCCAAGCTCGGCGCTATAGCCCTCGGGGAAGGTGACGTGCACCTCGGCGGGGTTGTCCTTGGAGGTCTGGTTGGGGATCACGCCCACAAGACCCTCTTCGAAGCCGGGAATGAAGGAGCCCGAGCCGAGACCCAGACCGTAGGAGGTCTTGTCCTCCATATTGGAGCCGCCCTCAAATTCCTTGCCGTCCACGGTGCCGCGATAGTAGATATAAGCGGTATCGCCCAGCTTGAGGGGCTGATCGTAGACCTTGGTGTCCCCATTGACCGCTTCTCTTTCCTGGAAAATAAGATAGTTGAGGTAGGTCTGCACCTGCTCGTCGGTGACAAGCAGAGACTTGGGGAGTTCCAGCTTCATGGAAGCGTAGACAGACTTGTCCAGCGTCACGTCGGGGCCAACCTCGGCCTCAAAATAGTCGTAACGGGGCATCTGGGTCACTTCTTCCTTGGTTTCCGCGGTGGTTTCGGCAGAGGTCGTAGCTCCCGTGGCAATCTCAGCACCCGTATCGGTTTCGGTCGTGGTCTCCTGATCCGAGGACGCAGACGTACCGCAGGAAGCGAGGACGCAAAGGCTCAAAAGCGCGCCCGCCAAAATATACAAAAGCTTGTTTGTTTTCATATTCATACTCCGATTTCTTAAACGATGCTTACATCATACACTTTTTTGTGTCAAAAATCAAGGGTTTACGGCATAAATTCACACAATTTTCAAGGAAATATCCGCAAAGACCCTCATTTGAAGCCGATGCTCTTGACAAAAACGCAATCTCCCGACGTCACGGCATCCAAAAAGTCAAAACGGATGGAGTTGAGGCTTCCCGTCCACCAAGCATAGCCCGACAGATCGACCTCCAGCACGTGGAACTGTCCGTCCACGACAAGATCCTTGCGGACACAGCAATCGGCGGTAGCGTTCGTCACGGCATCCGCGCAGATAAACAGATCGCAGAGCGCGTTGTCGGCGGAATGGGTGGTAGGCACCATGTATTCGATCACGAGGGTCTTGTACGCACTCGCGGAAATGGTACCGACCTTGGAAAAGCTGACGTTGACGTTGGGGTCATCGCCCTTGGCAATGAGCTTCAGCGCCCTGCGGCCGCCATCGTACTCTACGGTCGCGTTGTGGGCGGGAGTCACGCCGCCGCGGTGGGTGGCGTTGGTCATATCCAACGTATGGCCGCCCTCGGCGGGCTTTTGCACGGGATTGCTGTCGGGGACGCGGCGGCTCTGATGATTTTCATGCAGGCTTGCGTTGTCGGCAAAATCCTTGTTCTGCTTGAAGATTTCGCGGATCTCGGACACAGAGCCCGTGGTGATGAGGTAGCTGTAAGCGAGGGGCTCGTAGGATACGAGCTGCTTGGTGTTGACGGGCGCGACGTAGTTGGTAGATCCCGAGCCGGCACTGGGAGAGGCATCAAAGGCATGGCGACCCGCGAGGTAGGAGTCGGCGTTGGGCACGTACAGACCGATGCCATAGTCCTTTTTACTGTGCGTCCAGGCGCACCACGTCTCGGTGTTGCTTTCTTTGACGAGGAAGGTACAGTCATCATAGTATGCGCTGTCACCCCAGAAGCCGAGATCGTCGCGGTAGGACAGCTCGTCATCCGTCCATCCCGCGCTGCCGTCGTACCAATTGAAGCGGTTGAAGCAGCTGAGGGTATAGAACGCGGGAAGCTCCTGGTGATAGAAGGGATGCTTCATGCCCGAAAAATCCACGAAACGGTTATCCACGCGGATGTGATCCTCATACAGGGTATAGCTGTTCTCCATGTAGCTGGGGGTGATCTTGTTGTCCAGCGACCAGTCCATGGGCTGCGCCTTGACGTACACCGAATGCTCCGTCACGACAATATCAATGATGCGGCTGTGGTTTTGCTCCTTATCGCCGCCCTGCACGGGGTTATAGCGCCATTGAGAGCCGTTATAGATCCCCGCCTTGTAGTCCCCCTCGCTGATGGTACCGTAATAGGACTGCTGTACGAGACGACCCGTGTCTGCCTGGTTGATGAGGTTGTTTGCGCCCGGAATGACGCTCTTGTTTTTCAGATCGCACAGGTAGTTGATGCCGCCGCCCCAGGAGAGGCGGATGCCCAGCTTGTAGGTGCCGTTCTGGATGTAATAGGTATCCTCATCGGCCGCGGTATAGACGGGATAATCGTAGGTTTTGAGGAGACAAAGGGCAAATTCCGCGTCCTTGCCGTTGCAGGAAGCAAAGGTCATGGAGGAAATGTCCTTGCCCTTGATTTTGTCAAGATAGCTCGTGGTCAGGCAGGAAAACGTGTTCTCGCCGGCCTCAAGGAAGAAATTATCGGTTTTCTGCTTGCCGTTTTCGGTATAGGTGACGGTGCCCTTGAGGGGTTGGGTGGAGGTATAGCAGATGGAAAAACGGTTAAAATCGGCTCGGGTCACGTCGGAAGGAGTGAAGCTGACCGTCATAGCGCCGTTGAGGACAAAGAGGTTACCGTTCCATGACTTGTAGCCCGAAGCCTTGTAGGACAGCCCCTCGTTGGCAACGACGGTGGCCTGACTGCCCATCTCGCGCACAGAGATCTGCTTGTCGAAGGCGATCACCTCAGGGCCTGCGACAACAATTTCCTCAGGCTCGGTAGGGGTTTCGGGCTCTGTCTCGACGGGCTCGTCGGGCGTAGATGTCTCGGGCTCGGCGCTGTCAGAGGGCACGGCGGACGTATCGGTGTCGGTCGCGGCATCGGTCGCAGCTTCGGTTTCGGGCTCGGTCACGGTCTCGCTGTCCGCTTGGGTATCTGCAGACGTATCGACCGCCGATTCGACGGCGGTATCGGATGCCGTATCCCCTTGGGTGTCGGTCGTATCCGCACCGTCCGAGCAGGCAACGGCCAAAAGAAGCGCGGAGAGCAAAACAGAAAGCAGTACGGCGGCTTTGGTTTTTTTCATGAATGTATCAACCTTTCCGGATGTATTTCGGGGTGGATGCGGTCAAAAAGATAGGGATAGTATAGCATAAATGCGGGGGTTTGTCAATATGAAAACCCACCGTCGAGGCGGTGGGTTTATATCAGGATTCGGATTTGGGGATGTCGCCGTCGGTGCAGTGGACGGTGTAGGAGCCGGTGTTAATACACCAGGTTTCGTCCTTTTCAATGGCGTTCCATTCGGCTTTGGTGCCTTGGAAGGTGATACTTGTCAGGTTATTACAGTAGCCGAACGCATTATCGCCGATGCTGGTAACGCTAGCAGGAATGGTAATACCCGACAGGCTACTGCAATCATGGAATGTTCCAGCGAGAACGCTCGTAATACTGTCGGGAATGGTGATACTCGTCAGACTATCGCAACAGTCAAACGCAGCAGCGCCAATACTTGTTACACTATCGGGAATGGTGATACTTGTCAGGTTATTACAGTAGCCGAACGCAGCAGCGCCAATACTTGTTACACTATCGGGAATGGTGATGCTCGTCAAACGATCGCAACCGTAGAACGCCTTATCACCAATACTCGTAATGCTGTTGGGCATAGTAATGCTCGCCAAGTTATCACATCCGCAGAATGTACCGGGGCTAATATTCTTAATGCTACCGGGAATGGTGATGCTCGCCAGACTACTGCAATATTCGAATGCATTCCAACCAATGCTCGTAACGCTGTCAGGAATGGTGATGCTCATCAAGTTTTCGCATCCTGCAAACGCATAATCGCGGATGTCGGTAACACTATCGGGAATGGTGATGCTCTTCAAATTCTTGCAAGATTGGAATGCATAGTAGCCGATGCTCGTAATGCTGTCGGGAATGGTGATGCTTGTCAAGTTTTCGCATCCAGAAAACGCATAATCGCGGATGCCGGTAACGCTGCCGGGAATTTCGATGCTCGTCACATTCTTACAATCTTGGAACGCACGCCGGCCGATACCTGTAACTCTATCTCCTTTAGGAGAATTGGCAGGGATCATCAGGTTGGTATCCTTGCAGGAGCCGATGCCGCTGATATAACAAGTTCCGTCGTCGTTAGATGTAAATGAAAGACCTTTGCTGGCGGAAATTTCCGGATCATCCGCCGTCACGTCTTCGCTCTTGGGAATTTCTCCGTCGGTACAGTGGACGGTGTAGTTACCGGTATTTTCATCCCATTCTGCCCCTTTTTCTATGGTTTCCCATTGAGCCTTCGTACCGTTGAACGTGATACTCGTCAGGCTGGAGCAATCGAAAAATGCGGATTTGCCAATGCTCGTCACACAGTCGGGGATAACTATGCTCGTTAAATCGAAGCCTATGAACACACCATCGCCAATGCTGGTAACACTACCATCGGTAGGAATAATGCTGGTTTTGCATCCCGTAATCAAGGTTTTTACGGCGGTTTCTATGAGACAGTTTCCTGCATCATGATATACGGTATTACGGTCGTCTACCTCGATGCTCGTCAAGTTGTAACAATGACTGAATGCCGAATAGCCGATGCTAGTAACGCTGGCGGGAATGGTGATGCTCGTCACACTACCGCAATCGGCGAATGCAGTGTTACCAATGCTTGTGACACCGTCGGGAATGGTAATACTCGTCAGGGCACTACAACTAGCGAACGCCCACTCGCCAATGCTCGTGACGCTATCGGGAATGGTGATACCCGTCAAAGTACTGCAGGTGGTAAACGCCCCTTTGCCAATTCTCGTGACCTTATCACCATCGGGAGATTCCTCAGGAATCACGATCTTCGTATCTTTGCAGGTTCCAATACCGCTCACAGAGCAAGTCCCGTCGCCGTTAGAAGTATACTTCAATCCTTTACTGCCGATCATTTCGGGGTTTTCCTCGTTTGCCTCAATGCTGTCGTCCTGCGAAGGGAGCTCACGTTCCCGTCTGTCACCTTGCATCAAAACGAAAAGAAGAGTTATTGCTACCGTAAGCACGATTGCAGAAAGGATGCCAATCACAGCCGCCTTTTTGGAGGCAGATCCGCCCTCCTTCTTTTCAGAAGACAATTCCGCCGCGACGGCAGCATCTTTTTTGGCTTTTGCCTCAGCCTTTTTCTTTGCCTCTGCTTCAGCTTTCCGCTTTGCCTCTGCTTCAGCTTTCCGCTTTGCCTCCGCGTCAGCTTTTTTCTTCGCCTCCGCTACTGCGCGTCTCTTGGCTTCCGCCTTGGCCTCTGCGCGTTTTCGTGCTTCCTCCTCGGCTTTTTTCTTTGCTTCTTCCTCGGGGCTCACCTTTTTGGCCAGCAAGCCCTTCAAGTGGTCATCCAGCTTGGAATAGCAGAACATATCCCGTCCGTCGAGCACCTGCATGGAGCGGAGCATGGGGGGCAGATCCTTGGGGGAGAAACCGTCGCAGATGACGATGAGAGAACCCTTGTCCTTCTCGCCCTTCTGCATCTTTTTGGCGTAGCGCTGCCACTCGTTTCTCACCCAGGTGGAATTGATATATTCCGGGGTAGAGCCATAGACGATCATGGCGCGGGAGGTGCTGAGCGCCTGGAAAATATAGGGCTCGTACTTCTCACCGATGACGTTGCTCAGCGACTCGCGGCTGTAGAACACCGAATACCCCTGGGTCACAAGGTGGGTATAGATGCTCTGCGCCTTGAGGCTGTCCTCGGTGCGATCCAGTCCCTTTTCCTGATCGCTGTCCTTGTAAGAAATGAACACATCATACGGGGCGAGCTTGCGGGCGCGCTCGATCCAAGTTTTGCGCACGCGCTCCAGATATTCGCCCTGTCCTCTGTACCATTCGGCAGTTTCTTCATCCGAGAGCTCCAACGCTTTTTGGTAGTAGCGATCCTCCAGGATGCTTTCGATGGCCGGGAGGCAACAGGTGGGAATCTGTTTACCCGTATAGTCCTGCTCGAACTTGATGCCGTATCTTGCGCAGACACAGCCCCAGTACGCCTCGGGCAGATCGGGGTGCCGACTGATGATGTCCTCAAATGCATTTTCAGCATCCAGAAAATTCATGAAGCGGAGCTCTCTGTACGCCATGGACAGAAGGATCTCCTGATCCTCCGGACGCTGTCGGTACTTGCTTCCGCAGTACACACAGTACAGGTGACCGTTCCGCTCTGAAAATTCATTGGAATAACAATGCAGACATCGCATTTCCTTCATAAATTTTCTCCTGTGCGGTCATTTTGTCGAAATAAAAAGATATATGTATCATTATACACCATTTTTGGTAAAAGTCAAGGTGTATTGAATTTTTTTGAATTACGGAAATAAATTGTTAAAAATGCGGCAAAGCTCTTGACAAAGGAGGTTTTTCCGTATATTATATAACTAAATACCCCCAATCTATATTGAAGGAGGATTTACCGTGGATATGACACAAAAGCTGGTAGAGATCGTGGCGGAATACCGCGAGATCGACCCCGCAGAAATCAAGACCGACGTTCCCTTTACCGAGCTTGGCCTGGATTCCCTGGACGTCGCTGAACTGGCAATGAAGATCGAGGACGAGCTGGGACTTTTCGTCGAGCTTTCCCCCAAGCTGAATTCCATTGAAAAAATGGCGGCTTATCTCGAAACCCTGCATTAAAGGTCACCTTTGATGATTCTAAATTTTAACAAACAAGGAGATAAAAATTATGGCTACCTACAAATGTAAGCTTTGCATGAAGGTCTTCGACGTTGTTGACGGCGAGACCCCTATCTGCCCTCTCTGCGGCGCACACATCGACAAGCTGGAGCGCCTGCCCGATCCCGCACCCAAGAACTCCTATGCCGGCACCCAGACCGAGAAGAATCTGGAGGCTGCCTTTGCCGGTGAATCCCAGGCAAGAAACAAGTACACCTACTTTGCATCCGTCGCCAAGAAGGAAGGCTACGAGCAGATCTCCGCTCTCTTCCAGAAGACCGCCGACAACGAAAAGGAGCACGCAAAGATGTGGTTCAAGGAGCTGAAGGGCATCGGCAACACCGCCGAAAACCTGCTCCACGCCGCTGAGGGCGAGAACTACGAGTGGACGGATATGTACGCCGAATTTGCCAAGACCGCCGAAGCCGAAGGCTTTACCGAGCTGGCCGCCAAGTTCCGCGCCGTTGCCGAGGTCGAGCGTCACCACGAGGAAAGATACAGAGCCCTGCTGCATAACGTCGAGACCAAGACCGTCTTTGAGAAGAGCTCGGTGCAGGTCTGGGAATGCCGCAACTGCGGTCACATCGTCGTTGGTATGAAGGCTCCCGACGTCTGCCCCGTTTGCGCACATCCTCAGAGCTATTTCGAGGTTGAGGCCAAGAATTATTGATGCCGCTTGACAAGGACGCTTTGATAGTTCATTTTTAACTAAGGCAAGTTATAAACGCATATCGGTTGCCAAGTTCGGCGGGAGATTCAAGCTCTTGGCGGCAAGGCAACCGATTTTTTTGAAAGGAAGAACCACACCATGAAAAAGTTTCTTTTTTTGATGCTGGTAGCTATTTTGCTCATCGGTGTCGTTGCCTGTAACAGCGATACCACGACCGAAACCCAAGGTGAGAGCGGAACGGCGGCCGAGGCTGCATCCGAAACCGTCATATCCGACATCGAAACGCTTGCAGACGTCACAGAGGAAGAACCCACCGAAGCTCCCTCTGAGGCCGAGACTCCCGAAGCACAGGAAACCGAGGCCCCCTCGGAGGCACCCACCGAGGCTCCCTCCGAGACCGAGACCGAGACCGAGACCGATACGGCCGAGCCTCAGGAAATGCCGCACATTTCCTTTGACGAGGCGGTTCAGAAGGGTCTGGATCCCACCGATTATCTTTTGCGCCCCATGCAAACCAAAAGCGATATCGTCAAGGACGGTGACATTTCGGTTCTTTCGCTGAAGGCTGATAAGAAAACAGATGCCCAGCAGTCCGACCCCTACGTCAGCCTCAACTATAAAAAGCTGGCCGAGGCCATGGGCGGCAAAACCGTGGACACCACCGAATATCCCTATCTCGTGCTCCGCGTCAAGGGTGTGGATCTCTGGAGCCGCACGTTCGGTCTGTACGCATATCCCTCCAACCGTGTGCAGGGCGAGGGCGAGATCGGCGAGCAAAAGGCACGCCTCAAGAATACCGACGAGTGGCAGTACATTCGTTTTGATCTGACGGGCTCCTCCAAGCCGCTGACAGCCTTCCGCCTGGATTACGTCAACGCGACCCTCACCGAGGATACCGTCCTCATCAGCGATCTCTATTTCTGCAAGACCGAGGAGGAGGCCATGGCCATGACAGGCCCCGATACCTATCCCATTGTTGAACAAACCCTGGACAATTACATCCTGAACGTCATGTCCTTTAACGTGCAGACCGAAAACGGCACATCGGTTCGTATGGATATCCGTGCCGATATGCTCCGCGATCTCATTGATGAGTATATGCCCGATTCCATCGGTATGCAGGAGGTCACGGCTCGGTGGCGCGAGCTGATGGACAACTACATTTTCAATGACAGCTATACGGGCGTGGGTATTGCCAGAACCGATAATCCCGCTCTGGGCCTGGAGCAGAGCTGCATTTTCTACCGCTCCGATAAGTACGACCTTCTGGACAGCGGCACCTTCTGGCTGTCCGATACCCCCGAGGTGGTCGGATCGGTATTTGACGGCAGCCAATATCCTCGCATTTGCACCTACGTCCACCTGAAGGATAAGGTCACGGGCTTTGAGTATATCCATATGAACACCCATCTGGATCACCTGGGCGGCTCGGACGGACGTGCTCTGCGTCTGAAGCAAGAGACGGTCATGCTGCAAAAATTAGCGACCCTTCCCAATGTAACAACTGTCATAACGGGTGACTTCAATCAGTTGGCATTCAACAGCGAGGGAAATGCGTATGCCGTCTACAAGCTCATGACGGGTCAGCGGGCCTTTAAGATGCCCGACGGCACAGAAATGACCATGAATCTGGCCGACAGCCGTATGCACGCACCCGACAATATGCCCGAGGGCTTTACGGCTACCATGACCACCTATCACGACGTAAACAGCAGTAAGTATAATCCTTCCCGTTATCCCATCGACTACTGCTTCTATACCCCCGACAAGCTGGAGGCGCTGTCTTATGCCATCCGCCTCTATGACCGCGACGGCCTCTTCCTGTCCGACCATCTGCCCGTCATTATCAGCTTTAAAGTTATCGTATGAAAAAAATCTTTTCTTTTCTCCTTTTGATTCTGACCCTCACGGTGTTGGGACTTTTGACCGTCGGTGCCGTCGATGACTCCATAGAGATCCCCTATGCGCAAAATGCGCCTGTCATCGACGGAGTCCTTTCGGAAGGAGAATATCCCGGAGAAGCGTTGGTCATGAATGACACCACCGCTGAGGCTTGGGTGGGAAGCATGACCCCCGAAACCTCTACGGTCTGGTATTTTGCTTGGGACGACACGGGCTTATACGTTTTCACCACCGTCAAAGACAAGACCCCTGTTTACCGCGGTACAAACGGCCATTGGGTAGGCGCGGACTGTGTGGAGATCGGCCTCAACCCGGGATATGTTCTGAAAAAATCCGATGATAAGGGTGTATTTTTCTCCATGGGTGCCATGGCCGACGGCAACGTTGTGGTCTACCGCCATAACTATGACGAAAGGATTGTATCCTCCAAGGTAGACGGCTGTTCTCTGGGACACACCGAAGGCAGCTCCTCCTATACCGTGGAGGTCTGCATCCCTTGGTCGCTGATCTTCATTGAAGCGGATTGCACCAAGACCGACACCCATCTGGACGCGACACATCTGGTGCCCGAGCATCAGCTCGTCATGGATCTGGTGCTGGCTACCATTGACGCCACAGATGACAACACCGTCGGCACAGCCTACAAATGCAACGACACCGATTTTATCACCGGAGAATACCTTCTCGCGCATCTTTCAAAAACGGAGTCCACGGATTCCGAGGCCGTCACCGATCCGTCTCCTGTCGAGACGAATCCCGCGGAGACGTTGCCGCCCGTAGAATCCGAGCCGGTAGAGACTGCTCCTTCCCTGATCATCGGAACAGAACCCGAGGCCTCCTCTGCTTCCGAGCCTGAGGAAAGCGCTACCGCCGCGCAAACGACCGAGCTTGTCTCTTCGTCTGATACAACAAGCACCGGGACATCGCCCGAAGGCTGCGGCAGTACGGCCACGGCAAGCAGCCTGTGCCTTTTGACAGTCTTGGTTGGACTGGCTTGCGTTGGCGCAAAAAAACACAAAGAACACCCCTGAAAAATTCCAAATTGGAGACCATCATGAAAAAGAATATTGGACTCATCCTGTGTCTGCTTTTGCTGTGCTGCTGCGTATTTTTTGTTGCCTGCGGCGAAGAGCAAGGCAGTGAGACAGATACTCCGACGCAAGCGGCGACGGATATAACCGAAACCGAGATCCCCACCCAAGCGCTCACGGATATGACGGAGACGGATCCCCAGACATCTACCGAAGCAACACCCGAAACACAAGCCCCTATCACAGAAGAATCAACCACCGAAGGAGAAACGACCGTGACCAAAGCACCCATCACCCCCATCGTCTTTGAAGAGATCAAGGCCGTGGAAAATCTTGAAGCATTCATCGCCGAGGTGGACTACGAAAACGGCGAGCACAACAATGAGGCCAAAGAGGTCGGCGCGATCCTCTCCCCCTACTTCACCATGAAGATCAACGGCACCGACGTGGCCTGCTACGCCGTACGTACCGCCATCGGCGCGCATTCCTTTGCCATGATCGACGCATCCGAGGCGAGCTTTCCTTTGGAAATCGACCTTGGCGTGCTGACCGATTACCGTAAGGTAACAGTCCTGCCCGAGCATTACGGCATCAAAGCCGAAAAGACCGAGGAAGGGGCTACGGCAACCGTTGACCGTTGCGGCAACTACACCTTTGTGCTCAACGGTGACAAGACCAAGGCCATTACCCTGTTTGTTCGTGCCGAGCAGCCTTACGAAGCCCCCGAGGGCTATGAGGTCATCAAAATTGCCCCCGGTGTGCACAACGAAAAGATCGAATTCACCGCCGAAAAGCAGGTGCTCTATTTTGAGGCGGGCACGCATGAGCTTAAGTACAATATCACCTTCAAAAGCAACACCGAGGTATATCTGGAGCGCGGCGCGTACATCTACGCCACCATGCCCGACATGGAGGAAAAGCCCTTTTTGAATCCCGCATGGTCGGGAAAGGTGCGCTGGTTTGCACTCTTCCAGGGTCAGAACGTATCCAACGTGCGCATCAGCGGACGCGGGTTCATTGATCTTTCCCGTCTGGACTGGCACGCCCGCTCGGGCATCCAGTTTGATCTCTGCCAGAACATCACGGTGGAGGGTGTCACCATCAACAACTGTCCTGAATGGACACTGTATTTTACCCAGAGCGATCACATCAACGTCAAGGACGTCATGCTCTTCGGCTACCGCCAGAACAGCGACGGCATCGCCATCGTGGACAGCGGCAACGCGCTTGTCAAGGATTGCTTTGCCCGCTCGGGAGACGACCTCTTTGAGGTCAAGTCCATGTACGGGGGATGCACCGTTAAGATCGAAAATATCGTCTTTGATAACTGCAACGCATGGCCCGACAAGGCGCGCGGCATGGGTATCATTGCCGAGACCACGCGGGATATGACGAACATTACCTTCAAAAACTGCTCCGTCGGCTTTGCCTCGGCTACCTGGATGGAGGATCTCGCGGGCTTGGTGATCTACACCGAAGGACCATCCAAAATCACACAGGTGACCTTTGAAAACATTGAGCTGTACGAATGCGATAAGTACCCCATCAACGTGACGGTCGGAGACAAGTCCAGAGCCCAGATCTCGGATCTTGTGTTCAGAGACATTGCCATCAACGGTTCCAAAAAGATCCGCATTTGCAACCGCTCCACCGTAGGCGGTGCGATTCACGGTATCACCTTTGAAAACTGCACCCGCAACGGCAAGCTCGCGTCCACAGAGCGCATTCTGAATCTCGCAATAGACGGTGTGGACGAATCAAAGATCACCATTGTCGCAGAAGACGACGCATCGTAATATCAAAATATTGACAGAATTTTGTCAAGTTGCACGAATTTCCCTTTTCCCGTTTGTTTCAAAAGTGCAAAACGGAGAATCTGAAAAAAATTCCCAAAAGCCCTTGCATTATTTGGAAATTTGGGGTAAAATATATTCTTGGAACAGAAGGTTTGTTCCGCCTATCCGTATGTCAAAAATAAAAACTATATAAAATGGAGGATTTTTACCATGTCTGTAAAAGTTGCTATCAATGGCTTTGGCCGTATCGGTCGTCTGGCTTTCCGTCAGATGTTCGGCGCTGAGGGTTATGAGATCGTTGCCATCAACGACCTGACCAAGGCTTCCATGCTCGCTCACCTCTTGAAGTACGACACCGCTCAGGGTCGTTACGACGGTCACACCGTTGTCGCTGACGACGAGGCCGGCACCATCACCGTTGACGGTAAGGTTCTGAAGATCTACGCTGAGAAGGACGCTGCTAACTGCCCTTGGGCTGAACTGGGTGTTGACGTTGTTCTCGAGTGCACCGGTTTCTACTGCTCCACCGAGAAGTCCATGGCTCACATCAACGCAGGCGCTAAGAAGGTCGTTATCTCCGCTCCCGCAGGTAAGGATCTGAAGACCATCGTTTACGGCGTTAACGAGAAGACCCTGTCCGCTGACGACAAGATCATCTCCGCTGCTTCCTGCACCACCAACTGCCTCGCTCCCATGGCTAAGGCTCTCAACGATGCATATCCCATCCAGTCCGGTATCATGACCACCGTTCATGCTTACACCGGCGACCAGATGATCCTGGACGGCCCCCACAGAAAGGGTGACCTCCGCCGCGCTCGCGCAGGTGCTCAGAACATCGTTCCCAACTCCACCGGCGCTGCTAAGGCTATCGGTCTGGTTATCCCCGAGCTCAACGGCAAGCTGATCGGTTCCGCTCAGCGCGTTCCCACCTGCACCGGCTCCACCACTATCCTGGTTGCCGTTGTTAAGGGTACTGACGTTACCGTTGACAGCATCAACGCTGCTATGAAGGCTCAGGCTTCCGCTTCCTTCGGCTACAACGAGGATCAGATCGTTTCCTCCGATATCATCGGTATCACCTACGGTTCTCTGTTCGACTCCACCCAGACCATGGTGGCTAAGATCGACGACGACACCTACCAGGTTCAGGTCGTTTCTTGGTACGACAACGAGAACTCCTACACCAGCCAGATGGTCCGCACCATCAAGTACTTCGCTGAGATCTAATTCAGAACTCAATAGAGAAATGCCCCGCTGTGGAAACCACAGCGGGGTTTTCTGCCTTTTTCATGGTCATGTAAATTGTTGTTTAGCGGAGGATTAACGAAAACCCGTAGGGGCGACCCTATGTGGTCGCCCGTCGTCCCGACATCGACAAAACCCTTGTGGGTCAACAATCTTTTTGGCGGGAGG
>JAGASP010000032.1 GCA_017621695.1 Clostridia bacterium | reverse complement strand
TTGACCCACAAGGGTTTTGTCGATGTCGGGACGACGGGCGACCACATAGGGTCGCCCCTACGGCATAAAATGATTAACCGCTAAAAATAATTTACGAGGGTTATTGTCGTTCTGTAGGGGCGGATTCCATATCCGCCCGAAAACTTCCTAAAGATCTAAATAAATCAATGATTTTTCATATCGGGCGGATATGGAATCCGCCCCTACGGGTTTTCGTTAATCCTCCGCTAAACAACAATTTATACGCTGAGCTGCCCGCAAGTGATACATCACCGCCTTGGAAAATGTCATACGAGCCGAAACCTCGCCGCAGCCTCATAATGTCTCCCCCGCATCTAAATAAATTATAACATACACCAAAGAGCTTGTCAACCAAAAACATGAAGCCGATACCAAAATTATCCCAACCGTCCTTGACACGCAACCCAAGACGCTCGCATAGCCTGTAAGGAATCAAATTCTCAAGGAGGTACATATGAACATTCGTCAACCCACATCCGACGGTTTGGGTGAAGGTCGGCTCATCTTCCGTGTCAGCACGGCAGGCGGCGCGATCCCCCTTGCGGGTGCAAGAGTCATTGTCCGTAACAGAAAAGAGGAGAACGATCCCGACAGGGGCAATGCGCTGGCCGTCATGTTTTCCGACAGGAACGGGAAAACCGAGGTTTTACCGCTCCCGACCGTACCGCGGGGTGAATCCCTGACCCCGCGAAACGGAAATGCCGCCCCTCCCTTTCTGTGTTACGATGCGGAAGTCACCTTGACAGGCTACAGAAGCGTGGAATTCGTGTGCATTCCCGTGTTTGACGGCGTGACCTCGGTGCAGCCCGCCGATATGGTTCCCCTCCCCGACACGGGCCGTGAGGACGGTTTTGGCGCGCAAGGAATCACCATCATAGAAAGTCAGAACCCCAACTTATAAGCGGAAAGGAGACAGCTATGACCTCCCCAGGCCTTCCCATCATTCCCGAGACCGTTACGGTGCATCTGGGCGCGCCAAGCGCATCCGCTCCCAACGTGACGGTGCCTTTTGCGGACTACATTGCCAACGTAGCCTCCAGCGAGATCTACCCGACGTGGCCGGAATCCGCCATCCGCGCCAATATCTATGCCCAGATCTCCTACACCCTCAACCGCATCTATACCGAATTCTACCGTTCCCGCGGCTATGATTTCGATATCACCAATTCCATCGCCAACGACCAATCCTTCGTCAACGGGCGTGAGATCTTCAGTAACGTCCAAGAGATCGTAGACGAGATCTTCAACGATTACATTCGCCGTCGGGGTACCGTCGAGCCTTTGTTCGCGCAGTACTGTGACGGCGTGGAGGTAACCTGCCCTGGACTTTCCCAATGGGGTACCGTCACGCTGGCCAATCAAGGCCTGACCCCTTACGAGATCCTGCAGAACTATTACGGAAACGATATCGACCTCGTGCAAAACGCCCCCGTAGGAAGCGTTAGCGCCTCTGCCCCGTCGTCTCCCTTGCGCCTCGGCAGCTTTGGCGAGGATGTGCGGCTCTTGCAGATCCGTCTCAACCGCATTTCCAACAACTATTCCGGCATCCCAAAGATCGCGCAGACCGACGGCGTTTTCACATACGATACCGAAGCCGCTGTCAAAGCATTTCAGGAAATCTTCGACCTGACGCCCGACGGCATCGTAGGAAACGCCACATGGTATGCCATTCTCCGTATTTATAACGCCGTCAAACGTCTGAACAGCCTGAATTCCGAGGGCTTGCAATTCGAGGAGCTGCCACGCGAATATACGACAGCGCTGTCGGAAGGCGACCGCGGGCAAGGTGTTGCGATCGTACAGTATTACATAGACTATCTCGCCGCCTATTACGATACCATCCCCGCGCTTGAGATCGACGGTGTTTACGGAAACGCGACCCGAAACGCAGTGCTGGCCGTACAACGCACATTCGGACTCAGCGAGGACGGTATTTTGGGTGAGGCTACGTGGCGCGCCATTGTCAACGCCTACAACGGCATCATCAGCCGTATTCCCGTGGTCTTTACCGAGGGCAACATCATTCCCTATCAAGGCATCGTTTTGCGGCAAGGAGCAGAGACCGAGACGGTCAGGATCCTGCAATCCTACCTGGATTATATTTCGCAAAGCATCCCCGAGATCCCGCCCGTGTCCCCCACGGGATATTTCGGACCCCGCACCCAACAAGCCGTCGAAGCCTTTCAGCGACTGTATGGGCTACCCGTGACGGGATACGTAGAGGCGATCACGTGGGATCGGATCGCGGATCTTTACAGCGACCTGTATGTCGGTAGCCGTCTGGGTGAGGGACAGTATCCCGGCAGCATACAAGGCTGAGAAAGGAGCGCCACGCATGAATCCGTTTGAACAAGAAGCCATTTTCAATCTGCAACGGTATCTCAGAAGCCTTTCCTTCCGCGAGCCAACGATCCCCTTCGTTCCCATTGACGGCATTTACGGCGATACCACCCGCGCGGCTGTGCGGGAGTTTCAAAGAAGTCGCGGCTTGCCCGTCACGGGGAACGTAGATCTTGAAACCTGGGATTCACTATATCTCGCGTATCTGCAAAGTCTGGAGGCAGGCGGTCGCACAGAACCTCTCTATCTGTTTCCGCGTAATCCCGAAACCTATTCGGTAGGTCTCGGGGACGAGGGACTTATCATTTCCGCCATTCGTTACCTTCTCCGAGAGCTCATGATCCATTACGGTGGATTCGATGAGATTCCCCTGACAGGCACCTACGATACGGCCACCGAAGACGCCGTTCGGTATTTTCAAGAATTACACCGCCTCCCCGTCACAGGCAGAGTGGATCGCGTGACGTGGAACCGCTTGGTACAGGCGCAGCGCCCCGAAGCGGTGGGCTATTCTACGGAATAAAATCCCGCAGCAGGCTGGTTCGGATCGCTTTCAGGCATTCAGCGGGATGTTGCAAAAGAGCACCAAACGTGATGAAGGGATTGTTTTTTTGAAAGTTTCCTTCATATTTATTATATATCATTTTCAAGCCCTTTTAAAAAAGGGCTTTTTTTCTGTAAAAAACCTCCCAAATCCTCCCTCATACGCCTCTTTTTGGTTGTTTTGCACATACGCATTCAAAAAGTTGACCGCATATAAAGTGAATCCTACAAAAATAAACAAATTTTCAAAACTCTCTTGCATTTTTTTGAAAATATGTTACCATGTAGGCGAATCAACGTTTTAACGTCATTTGCAAGGCTATCCTTGCATCTTACCGAAAGGATGTGATCTCATGTTGCCGCTGGATAAACTGACCGATAAACTGCGCGACACACTGCAAGAAAAGGGCATTTCCCCTGATTGCATCGACATGATTCTTCGCATGGATCAGGACAGAAACGGACGGCTGGGCGAGTGCCATCTCGCTTTTTCGCACGCAAACGACAGTCTGTACCGCATCTCGGAGGACGAGGTAGAAACCTTCGTGCTTTCCGAGCTGACCGAGCCCTATATTGACAACTATGCTACCGCCAGCCGTCTCCAGGCACATCACCACACGCCCGACGATCCGCCGCCCGTGCAGGGGGAGATGAGCGACGACGAATACAAAACCCTGCGCCGTACCTACGACTGCAGCGGTACGACCATCGTGCTGGGCTATTGCACCAACGCCTGCAAGCTCAAGCTGCTTGCTTTTCTCTCACTTTGGGAACGGCTTTCCAAGGGAGAAACGGTTTCCGAGGATGACGCGATCTTCGAGCAATTCCGCCACTCCTGTCCCACCTGCGGTCGTCCCTATAAGAACCCGCGCAGAAAAGTATGCGAGCACTGCACCAAGAAAAAAGGCACCATGCGGCGCCTGCTTTCCTATTTCACGGTGTTCAAGCCGCATCTCATCACCGTGATTCTGTGCCTTTTGGCAACTACGGCCATCACCCTCATCACCCCCATCATCAGCGGTCAGGTGCTCTTCGATCAAGTCATCAGCGAGCCCTCCTTTAATGAAGCGGGGGAGCAGATCACGGGTCGGATGCATGAGCTTCATTTCGTGTTCATCTGGGTAGGTGTGCTCATAGGACTTGCCCTGCTTTCCCTGGGCATCGGCATCATCCAGCATCGCACCAATGCGTATCTCTCCACCCGCGTGACCCGCAATATGAAGAACGACATTTTTACAGCCATGCAAAAGCTGTCGCTGTCCTACTTCAACGCCAACCCGACGGGTCGACTCATGAACCGTGTCAACTATGACGCCGAGCGTGTACGCAGCTTTTTCATTGACGGTGTGCCGTACTTCGTCTCCCACATCCTCAGCTACATTGTGCTGACCGTCATTCTCTTCTGCATCAACTGGAAGCTCACGCTCATCCTTTACGCACCTGTCATCCCCGTCGTGCTGATCTTCAAATTCGTCCTTCCCAAGCTGTGGAAGTGCTACTCGCACCAATGGCGGCACTCCTCGGCCATGAATGCCATGATGAATGACTCCCTGACGGGTATCCGCGTCGTCAAGGCCTTCGCCAAAGAGGATGCCGAAACCAACCGCTTCTTTACATACTCTACCCGTATGTATAAGGCCAATCTGCGGACGAATCTGGTTTCCCTTACCATCTTCCCTGTCATTTCCCTGCTCATTGGTATCACCTGCCACGGTATGTGGGGCTTTGCGGGCTTTGAAGTCATGGGTGAGCGCATGACCTACGGTGAGCTCTCTACCTACATGGGCTATACAGGTCTGATCTTTGGCCCTCTGAACTTCTTTACCAACTTTACCAACATGGTCACAGACACCATGAACTCCGCCGAGCGTATGTTTGAGGTGCTGGACACCGTGCCTGAGATCGTGGAAGCGGAAAATCCCATCAAGCTGGACACCGTGGAGGGCGATATCGTCTTCTCCCACGTCAATTTCCACTACGCTCCCAACCGTCCCATTCTCAAGGATATTTCCTTCACCATTCATAAAGGCGACCACGTGGGGCTTGTCGGTCACACGGGCTCGGGTAAATCCACCATCGCCAATCTCATCACCCGTATGTACGACGTGGTGAGCGGCTCCATCACCATCGACGGTGTGGACGTCAAGCAGCTGGAGATGAATTCCCTCCGCCGCAACGTGGCCATCGTGTCACAGGAGGTTTATATCTTCCGCGGCTCCATTGCCGACAACATCCGCTACGGCCGTCCCGAGGCAAGCATGGATGAGGTCATCGCCGCAGCCAAGGCTGCCAACGCCCACGATTTCATCATGCGCCTCCCCGAGGGCTATGAAACGAACGTCGGTATCGGTTCACGTTCCCTCTCAGGCGGTGAACGTCAGCGTGTATCCATTGCACGCGCACTCCTCATGGATCCCGCGCTTCTGATCCTGGACGAGGCTACCGCCGCCATGGACACCGAGACCGAGCGTCTCATCTCTGAGGCCATTGAGCGTGTCAGCGAAGGAAAGACCACCATCTCCATCGCCCACCGCCTCTCTACCCTGAAAAACTGCAACTACCTCATGGCCATTGACAACGGCGAGCTCGCCGAAATGGGCACCGCCGAGGAGCTCATGGAAAAGAAGGGCATCTATTACAAGCTCTGGACACTTCAGAATGACCAGCTCAGAAAGGTCATGGAAGGCGAATAAGCTCTGCCCGACCAAACATCAAACAATGACGCACTTTCAAATATATGAAAGGACAAGGTAATACATATGGCAACCGTAACGCAAGAAAAGAAAGATCTGCAGGCCGAAGAAAAGGACCTCTTTGCCCATCGGATATCCATTGATCTGACCCCCGAAAACGCCAAATTTACCCCTTCGGGCGGTAATCTGATCTCTCTTGAGGTCAGACAGCCCGACGGAACAGTCGAATTTTTTGAACGCATCGTGCCCGTTCGCGCGTTCCCCGTCTCTTCCCCGAATGAATTCATCTCCATCCGCGAGCCCGACACACAGCTCAAGGGACGCGGCTCGGAGATCGGCATGATCCGCCGTCTCTCGGATTTTCCCGAGGATGTTTCTGCCATGATCGCCGACGAGCTTTCCCGCCGCTATTTCACCCCTGCGATCCAAAAGATCCACTCCTTCTCGGAAAAATTCGGCTACTGCTACTGGGATGTGACAACCGCCGCCGGGCGCGTGGAGTTCATCATGAACAACCCCACCTCCAATATCCGCACGCTGGAGGACGGACGCGTGTTCATGTATGACATTGACGGTAACTGCTTTACCATTGAAGATCCCAAAGCGCTGGACAAGCACAGCTACCGCAAGGTAGAGGTATACCTCTGATCCCAACACGCAGTATTCGTAAAGGAGATTTACGGTATGAAGCTACTCTTTGATATGTCTCCCGCCGACCGCGCCGCCTATGACGCGATGGCAGGAAAAGACGAAAAGATCATGTACTGCCTGCCCTTTGACTGTGCGCTGGAGAAGCGCGTGGACGGGCGCATGGTCTTTACCAACCGTTATATATATAAAATCCTCGGAGGCGAGGTGGAAGCGCGCTGGGAGCTTTCCAAAATGTCAGATTTCTCCATTGAAGTTCTGTACGGTTGCTGTGCCTTTTTTGCCAAGGTAGACGGTGTGAGCGTTCGACTCTGCCGCTTCATCAGCGGACGCAACCAATCCCGTTACGCCACCATCGTGGCCGCCTGTGAGGCGTTGGCACGGGGGGAAACAGACAAGGTCATCGAAAACAACGAGCCTGAGCGCTACTGCCAGAAGTGTGGACGCCCTTTCGTCATGCACACCCACATCTGTCCCTTCTGTCAAAGCAAAAAAGAGGTCTACAAAACCCTGTGGGGCATGACCAAGGGTCTCAGACTCATGATGCTCTTCCCGCTTTTGACCGCGGCTTTGGGCATGTGCATTCAATTCATTGTGCCCGTCCTGCAAAAGTCCCTCATTAACGACTATATCCTATATAAGGGCGAGCGCGCGGAAAACTGGTTTACAGGCTTTGTGCTTGTGGTCGTTGCCATCGTCTCCTTTGACGTCATCACCAAGCTGCTGGGCATCCTGCAGGGACGTGTTGCTGCGATCTCGGGCAACCGATTCACAAGATTTTTGCGCACCCTGCTCTTTGAAAAGATCCAGATGCTTTCCATGTCCTCCGTGCAGAAAAAATCCACGGGTGATCTGATGGGACGCATCAACAACGATGTCAGCGTGGTGCAGAACTTTATCACCACCCTCTTGCCCCAGTATTTTTCCTACGTTATATCCTTCATTCTGGGTCTTGTTCTGGTACTTTCCATGGATGCTTCCATGGGCACCTACATGAGCGCCTTCATTTTCCTGCCCCTGCCCATCGTGGTGTTCTGTATCCTGCGTTTCCGCCATATGATGTCCCGTATGAACATCAAGGCATGGAACAAGGGTCAGCGCACCAACCGTACCCTGCAAGACGTTCTCAGCGGCATCCGTGTGGTCAAGTCCTATGGCCGCGAAGAATCTGCCGTCGCTGAATTCCGCGCCTGTACCGATGCGCAGGCCAGACAAAACGAAAAGAACGGAAAGCTCTTTGATACGGTCTTCCCGCTGCTCGGTTTTGTCATGCGTTCCGGTTCTTACCTCATCATGTGGTTCGGTAACGTCATGCTCTTCAACGGAACGCTGGACGTCGGTACCCTCAACCAGTTCAACACCTATACCTCTATCATCTATAACCCGCTCATGCAGATCACCCAGATCCCCCGTAACATTTCTGCCTTCCTGACCTCCTTCGGCAAGATCATGGAGATTCTGGAGGAGGAGCCCGAGGTTGCGGATATCGCCAAGCCTGAGCACTTCAAATTCAAGGGTGACATCCGCGTCAAGCACGTCACCTTCGGCTACGAGAGCGCCAACCCTGTCCTCAAGGATGTCAGCGTGGACATCAACGCCGGCGAGATGATCGGCATCGTGGGGCACTCGGGATGCGGCAAATCCACACTCATCAACCTCATCATGCGTATGTATGACCCCACCGAGGGCAGCATTGAGATCGACGGTGTCAACGTCAAGGATATTTCCCAGCAAACCCTCCGTTCCCAAATGGGCGTGGTGTTGCAGGAAACGCACCTGTTCTCGGGTTCCATCCGCGACAACATCAAATACGCCCTGCCTTACGCCACCGACGATCAGGTCATCGCGGCGGCACGCGCGGCCAACGCCCACGATTTCATCATGCGTCTCCCCGAGGGCTATAACACCATCGTGGGCGAGCGCGGATATTCCCTGTCGGGCGGTGAGCGTCAGCGTATCGCCATCGCACGCGCGCTCATCCACAATCCCCCCATCCTTATTCTTGACGAAGCTACAGCGGCACTGGATACAGAGACCGAAAAGCTCATCCAGGATGCCATCGATAAGCTGACCGACAACCGCACCACCTTTGCCATTGCCCACCGCCTCTCCACCCTGCGCAACGCCGATAAGATCCTGGTCATCGACCACGGACGCGTCGCGGAATTCGGAACGCATAAGGAGCTTCTGGATCAGAGAGGTATTTATTACAAGCTGGTCATGGCACAAACAAGGGCGGCTTTGGAGAAGGGTTAAACCAAAAATCCTACCAATCATATGAATGTCCGCAAAGGACATTTGCTTCCCAAAGAACATACGAAAAGCACCCCTCAAGCGGTGCCTTCCATAAAGCAGGTTATACCTACCGATAGAAAATCATCTTCGTAGGGGTGTTCTGTGAACGCCCGCGGGCGAACGCAGTTCGCCCCTACGGCAAAAAGGACAGAGAATGTGAAATTTCTCTGTCCTTTTTTACACGTCTTGCAGGCAAGGTATAGTGTGTTACACCTTATAAGTGTACTGTCAGGCGGTAACATCGCCTTCCTCCGGGAGGAAGGTGGCACGCGGAGCGTGACGGAAGGAGCCCGCGCGACCTTGACTTTGTACAAACTTTATGGTAACGAGTTCTCCCTCAGTCGCCTTCGGCGCCAGCTCCCTCTTGGAGGGAGCCTTTTTATGTTCATCTATAACTTGTCAATTTTCCTGACAAGCACTGCTTTTGCGGACACAAAAGCAAAACCCCGCACGAGGCGGGGCAAAAAATCATTTTAATTGTTCCAAAATTGCTTTAAATTCTTCGGTATCTCTAATCGCGTCAAATTCCTTTTCGGCAAGCCATTTATCACGAAGAATTTCGTGCAACGGACGAGAATCGGTTGTTTCAAAATCAGTTCTTTTTTTGATTCTTTCACCGATCAAAAGCGAGGTGGTTTTAATTTCATCCGGACGATTTTCAAACTCATAGGCATGCTTTATACAAATCTTCAAGTTTTCTATCGCTTCTTCTATACGGTTGATTTTAACCAAACGCTTTGCATAATCAAAATAGTGGCTCGCACTACACCAATTATCGCTTGGAGGATCATTATCGAAAATAATATGATCTAAGGCGAGAGATTTTTCGCAAACGGTAACCGCATCCTCGTCTGATACTAAATCAACCAACTGCCAAAGTCCATCAGATAACGCATAGTAGGATTGAAGAATAAATTTACGCCAATGCGGCAATTCTTCGTCCTCTGAAAGAGCCCACTTTAGCGACCATTCCTTGCAATAAGACATCGGCGTAAACGTTTCGTATATCGCTCGCCCTTGTTGCTTTCTTCCCATTTCACAGTGGTGAAAAGCAAGACGATCAGTTGCCTCCAACTTGATTTTAGGATCAGAGCAATATTTCATAATACGCTCACCAAGTGCGACGATTTCAGTGTCATATTTTATACTGTTTTCTTTATACTCGAGAATATTCGCCGTATCATCACAGGCAGCAAAAAGAGCATACATCAGCTTGTTTAAAAGAGCATAGTTGTTCGGAAATTCGGCAACTCCTGCACGTGCAATACGAATACAGTCATCGATATTGCCAACGCTGATTGCTGATTGGAAATCCTGCAAATACTTATCCACAGCTTTCTTTTCGGCAACCTCATCAACTCCCATAAGTTTGTCGGTGGATATATCAAAAAATGCGGCAATTGTCGGGATCAGCTCAATGTCGGGATAACAAGAATTATTCTCCCAACGCGAAACAGATTGGCAAGATACTCCGAGAACCTCCGCAAACTCTTCTTGCGTGATATCTCTTTCCTTTCGCAATTTCTTTATTGTTTCACCTATATTCAGTTTCATAATGAATACCTCTTATTAAAAAATTGAAAGTCGCGCTTCTTTCTGACTATATTGTATCATAGAGTACAAACAAATTCAATATCACGCTTAGAGAGTTTTTTTCACTATGATAGTGAAAACGGCGTACCTGCTTTATCGCAGGTACGCCAAGGGTGCTTTTCTCTATACATAAATTCAAAATCAATAGTGATATTTCCTCCGCAACCCCACCAAAAAAGCGACAGAAACCAACACAGCCGACACCTCTGCCACCACGATGGAAAGCCAGATACCGTCAATATCCCAGATGAGGGGCATGAGCATGACCGCCGCCACCTGAAACACCAGCGTCCGCAGAAAAGAGATCACAGCCGAGGTAAGACCGTCGTTGAGGGCGGTGAAAAAGGAAGATGCAAAAATGGCAAAGCCCATGAAGAGGAAAGCAAAGGAATAGATGACAAATCCCCGTTTGGTCATCTCCAGAAGCGCGTCGTTATATCCCACGAACAGTTGGGAAAGGGGGGAGGCCAACGCTTCGGACAAGGCGAACATCGCTACTGAAAAGATCAGGATCAACACGGTGCTCTTTCTCCTGAGGCTTCTGAGCTCCTTGTGATTGCCGGCGCCGTAGTGATACGAAACAATGGGGGCATAGCCAACAACGTAACCAATGAAAATACCGTTGAAGATCATGCTGACGTACATGAGCACGCCGTAAGCCGAGACACCGTATTCCCCTGCGTATTTGAGGAGCTGCACGTTATACAGCATCCCCACCACCGACATGGCAATGTTGCTCATGAACTCCGACGAGCCGTTGATGCATCCCTTGAAAAAGGGACGGCTTCCGAAATAAGGCTTGCCGAGGCGTAGCAAGCTCGTGTTACGGGACGCAAAATACACGAGAGATACAGCCACTCCGACCACCTGGCTCACACCCGTGGCAACAGCCGCACCCACCAAGCCCAGAGGAATCACACCCACGAGCAAAAAATCAAGAATCATATTGAGCACCCCCGCAAGGACATTGACAGCAAGTCCTAACGTGGGTTTTTCTGCGGTTACGAAGAAGGATTGAAATGCCATTTGCAATGTAAACGCGGGGAGCGCGAGCAGAATGATGCGCCCGTACAAAACGCTGTACTCCAAAAGTTGCCCCTCGGCTCCTAAAAGCACAGCCATGGGGCGGATGAAAATGAAACCCAGGACTGCGCATATTCCGCCTATGACGAGCGCAGCGTAGACAAACATAGAAAAATACTTGTTGGCAAGCTCGCGATCTCCCTCGCCCATGGTCTTGGCAATGAGAGCGCTGCCGCCCGTGCCGAACATAAAACCCGCCGTACCCAGAATCATCAGAAACGGCATGATAAAATTGACGGCTGCAAAGGGGGTCTCGCCTGCGAAATTGGAAATAAAAAAGCCGTCCACGACGCTGTAGATGGAGGTAAACACCATCATCACCATGGAAGGAAGCGTAAAGCGCAATAGCTTTCCGTAAGAAAATGTATCGGACAGATTGATTTTTTGTGACATAGCAGATCCTTTCGTCGCTGAAACGCGCCGCACAACGGCACGCATGGCCATTATAACATATTCCCCCGGGATTTGCAAGACCTAAAAAAATGTTTTCCCCCTTGCAATACCTCCTAAGATATGGTATAATGTCTAAAAGCTCCTCAGATTTTACGGAGAAAGGATGAATACGATGCGCACGAAAACCATCAAAAAACACCTGCTTCTGCTTTTGGCCGCTACCATGCTTTTGGGACACGCTGCGGCCTGCACGGACGGTTCTACAGTAACGGACACCGCAACCACGCTCGCAACGGAAGCGACGGATGAAACCTCAACAGAAACCAAGCCTGCCACGGAAGGCGAATCCTCTTTTGAAACAGAACCCCAAACCCCCCCTGATAATCCTGTGCCCAAGCTACTGGCGCTGGCCGAAAACGGGCAGACAGCATACACTTTGATCCATGCAGACTATGCCGCCGCATGGGAAAAAAGTGCCGCCGAAGAGCTTGCGGAGTTATTTGCATCTGTAGGTGTAACGATCCCCGTGACCAAGGACACCGACACCGATACCGGCGCATACGAGATCGTTGTAGGCTACACCAACCGTAACGCCGCCTTGCCCGAAGGATTCTTTGACGTGGGAGATAATGGCTACCACATCCTTCTCTCTGAGCCAAAGCTCTTCATCGGCGCCAATACCGAAGCCGGCATGAAGGGTGCTTTGGAGCGTCTCAAGGCCGATCTATCCATAACCGACGGCAGTATCGGCATTTCGGAAAGCTACGTTTGCAAGGCCGTTGACGCGGGAGAGGAGACAATCGACGTCACTCTGACGGGTAGCTTCGCAGAATCCGTCAAGCAGGCGCAAGCGCTCAAGGACGGCGTGCAAGCAAGCTTTACAAACGGCAATCGCGAAGGCTTTACCATGACCAATCTGCACATGGGTATCACCGCAGATATGACCGGCCAAGGCAACAAAATGATATCCTCCCTTGTCAACGAAAACGGCATTCCCTATCTGCGCAACAGCATGGATATTTATGCCATGACCAAGGACGGTTCTGTATATTACGGCTCCAATTCCTCCCTGAATGGGCGCATGAACATCTACCGTTACGGTACGTATTATTACGAAACGCACATTTTGGAAACGAATTTCGGGCAGAACTTCGCTTTGGATGAGTCTGTAGAAACCGCAGATCTCATGGAACACATGGACAACGTCACCGGCAATCAGGTCAAGAACATTCAAAAACGCAACGGTGTGCTATCCTACACAGTAAAGAACAGCTATGATCCCTATGTAAATCTTTGCTCCGGCAATATCATGGACACCTCTCAGTATAACGCCATTCTTCTGACCATGCGTGCGGAAGCCGCCACATCGGCGCAAATTTATTTTTCCGCCGGCAGTAAGAACGGTATTGACGGTTCTCAATATGTCGGGTTTGTGGTCTATCCCGGAGAAGAGTACGTTACCTATCTGATCCGCATGGACAGTGTGGAGGACTATACCGGGTATGTCACAGCCCTCCGTCTGGACTGCGGCGCGACCGCGGGTGAGGTGGTAGAGATCACCGAAATGAAGGCGGTACACGTCAAAAATCTCGACGTCCCTGCCATCGCCATTGACCGCACGCTGCACACTTACTCCGACAAGCTGCACCAGGTCGTCAATCTCGTGATGACCGATACGGTCACCTCTCTTTCGCACTACGGCATGAAGACCTCGCTAGAGGCCTCCCGCGTGCAAAGCTTCATCATCGTGGACAAAAACGGCGAGCACCGCGACACTCTGGAGGGTATTGATTGGAACAGCGTCACCTGCGTGGGCTTTGATATCGAACGCGCGGGCGTGTTCGGCTATATCATGACCACCCACGACGGAAGCGGCAAGCTGACCGTGACAAAGGAGAATGGCCTCTATATCATAGACCAGCAGATAGACGCCCATACCTCCTACAGCAAGGATCAAAAAATATCCTTCGGTCACCGCGTCTATACTGACAGCACACATGATTTTGCGGGGCTTTTGGATGCCCATCACGAGGAACAGCATCCGCTGGAGCACGTCACCCTGACCTCCACAGGCGACAACGCGCACGTGCTGGGCTATGATCCGTTGCGCGGCGCATACGGCTTTGATATCAGCGGCGCAGACTTCAACACAGCCTATTACAAGACTCCTGACAAGCACTTCAGCATCAATGCAGAGATCAGGGGCGACAGCAACGAGCGCACCATTTACGTATATGGCCACACCCTCTACGGCAATCTGGAATCCTCCGTGGTATTGGATGAAAACAAGCATCTTTTACCGCTGGCCGTGCAGGTCTGCAAAAACTTCCAGGGTGAAAACGAAGAGCCCGTGTTTGACAAGGGCGACAAGAGCTATGGAGAAGCCTACTTCCCTCTCGTTGTCAAGGCCAACGAAACCCTCCGCTTCTCCATCCTTCACCTGTATCAGAATTGGGGCAAGCATCCCTTGAAGCAGATCTCCTCTATCCAGTTTATTGCCCCCTACTATCATCTCTCCACAGGAGCCACCGAGACCAACTGCATCGCGCCCTTCTACGTTTACGGCAAGGATCGCTGGACGCTTCCCGATTTCCGCGCCATGTCCGCACCTCTCTGGGCGGGTCAGCCCCAGCACACCAGCGCGGGTCGCCTTTACTTCCTTGAATACGTGACTGCCGAGGGCGAAGAAGTCTATTCCGAGAGCACGGTAGATATCGTGGACGCATACGGTCCCACCTACTCCGACATCTGGATGTCCTATATCTCGGATGACGGCAAGATCCAAGTGGATTACCGCCATATGGAAATGCCGCAGACCGACGAAAACCGTACCTACTACGAAATCCGCATGACGGTGCTCGAGGACATTCATATTAAAAATTTCAAGGATGATTTCTCCATTTTCTCCATGGACGGTCGCGCTGTAATCTACGACGTGGCATCCTATTTGGACGAAAACAATCAACCCGTGCTCACCGAGGCATATATGCGGGATAAGAATGCGAAATATTACAAGCTGGGTATGGAATCTCCCTTCTTTGCATATTCCTACACGCCGAATTCCGACGATTACGTCAACATGGCCGTGATTATCAAGGATTGGGACATCGTCATTGGCGGCGAGCCTTATACCGATCATCTGATTTTCCGTGACATCAACGAAAACGGTCTGAATAACGGCACGCTCACCTTGAATCTGGAGGATGTTACCCTCAAAGCGGGAGACACCCTCAACATCCATATGATCCTTCTGCCTTGGGGCTCTCAGAACACGGCAGAGGCGGATATTTCCAACGTTTTGCAGGTCAGACAGGACTCCTGCTTGTCTCCCTTTACGGCAGAGGTTACGACGGGCACCCTGATCCCCGACAGTTATATGCCCAAAATTCAGGCTGAAAACAACACCGCAGAGTTTACGGTATCGGGCGGTCACAATAACATGGCCATCCGTGTATACGGCTTTGATGACTGGCAAAAGCCCACCATTGAGGAAAAAATCAACGGTCAATGGGTGACCTACGACGTAGCTTCCGTCAACGGCTACGACGGCTATGCCGTTTTCTATGACGGTAACGGCACCTATTCCTTTGCCTTTATCATCCCCATGGATCATGGCGCTACCAGAACCTTCCGCATCACAACGTAATCCAAAAGAAGGCGCACCTACGGGTGCGCCTCCCATAATCTTTCCCCCTCACACCGCTCTTTTGTCAATGTGACAGAGAGCGGTGTGATTGTTTGATCCGTGAATACATAATAGGTCAAAGCAGCCGTGTCCATGCAACAGCTATACCGTGTGGCATGGTATGCCCCCTCCTTTGTCAGTACAGCGCCGCACGGCACAGCCACCGCACCTAATACGCGGAAAAATTGGCCGAGTGCTTCGTCATGCGTCAGACTTTCCCATGCGGTCAGGCGCTTCAGCGTCGCACAGCGGGCAAATCGTGCAGGTGAGGTCGCGTCTCCCGCAAGCCCGACCAGTCCCATGCCAAGATCATATGTCTCGCCGGGATGTGTTTTTTGACGGCCGCTGCACCCCGCGGGCAAGGGTTTGCTTGAAAGCCCTGCATAGCGGTGCAGATTCGTTAAATGAAATGGGTACGGCGGGTTGTTGGTCAGCACCCCGACGGTATCGTCATAGATCCGCACCCCGTCGGTAACAGCCTCCAGAATCACAGCACCGTCGGGTGCAGCAATGTGCCAATGCAACGGCGTGTTGGGGAGAGACTTGGAAAACGGAATATCCACGATCGCCGTGTTTTTCAATACGTCTTTTGCCTCTTGTACCGTGCCGCAGGTTCCCAAAAGATAGGGGATGAGCTCAAACGGGGTAACACAGCGGATGCCGTCAGGGACTTCCCCGCGCAGCTTATATACGGCATTCCCGGGAAAATGCAAGCCCGCCACGCAAAGACCCTTCTCATTCATGGCATCGGCGTACAGCGGAAATCCTTCCCTGACCGTAGCCATGCCGATGATCGCATAATGCGTCTTCATATCGGGCAAACAGCGAAGACGGACGGAATACGCGCGCGGTGTGATGACTACGGTTTCTCCGAAATGCGCCTCGATGTCCATATTGCGCCCGAACAAAGAGCGCGTTCCCTTTTTTTCAGAGCTGACAAACAGGCTTGTGCACATTGTGATGCCTCCGTTTTTGAAATTAGCATGGACCACGGCGGGGGAGAATATGCAATCGGAATCAAAAAGGTGCTTCGTGGGCAGAGTTTACGGCCCATGCCGCGTGACGCTCTCCGTGGCCATGTTCATCACCCGATGGGGAGTGTGGCAGTAAATTGTTGTTTAGCGGAGGATTAACGAAAACCCGTAGGGGCGACCCTATGTGGTCGCCCGTCGTCCCGACATCGACAAAACCCTTGTGGGTCAACAATCTTTTTGGCGGGAGGCCACACAGGGCCTCCCCTACGGCC
>JAGASP010000031.1 GCA_017621695.1 Clostridia bacterium | reverse complement strand
AATCCCCTTTTTAAAAGGTTTTGGAGGTCAAGGAACCTTTTTTCAAAAGGTTCCTTGCGTACCCCAAGCAGAGATGTCCCTATCCTCTGATAGCCCTTGCGGAAATTGCCGGGAATACCCATACCATCGATTTCAACTCACAAAACGGGTGTCCCAATCCCCTTTTTAAAAGGTTTTGGAGGTCAAGGAACCTTTTTTCAAAAGGTTCCTTGCGTACTCCCCGTACTCCCCGCACTCCTCGTACTCCCTCTACAGAAAGCGAACGTCTATGGAATACAAACAAACAGGCCGCATCATCAAAATGACAGGCGGGCTTTACACGGTACAACTGCATACGGAAGAGCCACGAACGCCGCTTTGCGGTCAGGTCGTGGAATGTCGCGCGCGCGGAAACTTCCGCCACGAGGGCATGACGCCCCTTGTCGGAGATCTTGTGACCGTACAGTACGACGAAACTTCCTTCACGGTTGCCCCCGACGGTAGCGCTGTCCCCAGCGCCGATCGCACGGGGCTCATGCTTGCGGAGATTCTGGAGCGAAAAAATTCCCTCATCCGTCCGCCGCTGGCCAATCTTGACGAAATGCTGGTGGTCTTTGCCGCCGCCGCACCCGACCCGGATATTCCCACTGTGGACAAGCTGTTGTGCATTCTGGAATTCAACCGCATCCGCCCCGTCATCGTCATTGGAAAATGCGAGTTGAATGAAAAGGTCACAAGGCGCCTGTGCAAGATCTACCGCAAGGCGGGATATACCGTATATCCCGTCAGCTGCTATACCGGCGAGGGACTGGAGGAGCTGAAAGCACATATCCTCAGCCTCCCCGAAGATTGCACCGTGGGTCTGGCGGGTGCGTCGGGCGTAGGAAAATCCACCCTGCTCAATACCCTTTTTCCCGAGCTTGCCGAGAAAAGCAAGACCGCTCCCGTGTCGGGCGAGATCAGCCACCGCATCCAACGCGGCAAAAACACCACCCGCCACACCGAGCTTTTTCCCCTCGCCGACGGGCATTGCTACATCGCCGACACAGCAGGCTTTTCCCTTTTGGACTTTGAGCGCTTTGATTTCTTCGAGCTCGACGATCTGGCCGCAACCTTCCCCGAATTTCGCGGCCTGACCGAAACCTGCCGCTACACCGATTGCACCCATCTTTGCGAGGACGGATGCGCCGTGGTGGAGGCCGTCAGGGAAAAGAAAATTTCGGTATCGAGGCACACCTCCTATCAATCGCTGTATGCCATCCTGAAGGATAAAAAGAAGTGGAAATGAGTATGTGGCAATTTAAAAAATAAATTGTTGTTTATGGGCTTATGACCAACTTAGCCGTAGGGGAGGCCCTATGTGGCCTCCCGTCAAAAAGATTGTTGACCCACAAGGGTTTTGTCGATGTCGGGACGACGGGCGACCACATAGGGTCGCCCCTACGGGTTTTCGTTAATCCTCCGCTAAACAACAATTTATCGTTGTATTTTCCATCGGGTGATTCACCCTCGCCTCGGAGAGTGTCACGCGATATTGGCCGGCGGCACTGCCGCCTAAACAACAATTTACCGCCCTACTCCCCATCGGGTGATACACCACCGTCACGGAGAATGTCACGCGATATTGACAAGCGGCACTGCCCCTGAACAGAATGTCCCCTCTAAAATTTTTTCAACCCTATCCCCCCTAAGGAGTCCCTATGAAAATCCTGATCGCATCCGACATCCACGGCGACGCGCAAAGCTGCGCATCCCTGCTCGCCCTCTTCGACGCGCACCGCCCCGACCTGCTCCTGTTGCTCGGCGATCTCCTCTATCACGGTCCCCGAAACCCCATCCCTGAGCACTACGACCCCCAAAAGGTCGCCTCCCTCCTGTCGGAATATGCCCCCCGCATTCTCTGCGTCCGCGGCAACTGCGACGGTGAGGTGGATCAGATGATGTTGCGCTTCCCCATCCTCTCCGAGACCGCCATGCTCTTTGTGGACGGAAAGCTCTGGATGGCCGCGCACGGACACAGAACCGGCGCCAATCCTACCGAAAACGACCTTCCTCCCCTCCCCGAAGGCAGCGTCTTTTTGTCGGGACACACCCACGTGCCCGTCAACCAAAAGGATCAAAACGGTATCCTCCGCATCAATCCCGGCTCGGTAACGTTTCCCAAGGGCGGGAGTCAAAAAAGCTGTATGCTCTACGAAAACGGCTCGTTTACCCTCGTGCACATATAAATAAAAAAGATCGGATCCCTTAGGGATCCGATCTTTTGCTTTGTCAAACAATACCGCCCATCATTTCATTGAGCTTTTTCATGGCCGCGCGGAATACGATCTTGTCATTTTCGTGGGTCAGAGAATGCTCGGCGCTCTCCACAGCGACCCAACCCACGTCAGCGATCTCGCCATCGCGGGGACGTGTGTGCTTCTGGTCGGTCAATGCCAAAAAATATACCACTTCCTTGCGCACACCGGGCATGGGGCTGTAATGCACTTTTTCGGAGAAATCTGAGGTAATACGGATTTTTACAGCCGTCTCTTCCTCAACCTCGCGAATGGCAGTCTGATGCTCGGTCTCTCCCGCCTCCACGTGTCCCTTGGGGAATGAACGATGGCCACCGTGCTTGTGACGGATCATCAGTATGTACATACGACCCGTTTTCGGGTCTTGGCGGAACACAAGCGCTCCACAAGATTTTTCGTAGGTAATCGCCATCTTTCATCACTCCTTTTTTTGTGGCGGTTTCTTTTTTCAATATAGATATCTCCTATCCTTTGATAAAAGTTCTTGGAGGTCGAGGAACCTTCTTTCAAGAAGGTTCCTTGCGTGCTCCCCCGCCCTTACTGAGGAATCTCCTCCATGACGAAGGCCTCGAGAATGTCACCGACCTTGATGTCGTTGAAGCGATCCAGACCGACACCGCATTCGTAGCCGGTGGCCACTTCCTTGACGTCGTCCTTGAAGCGGCGGAGGGAACTGATCTTATCTTCAAAGATCACGATACCGTCGCGGACGATACGGATCTGGGCGGAACGGGCAATCTTACCGTCGGTGATATAAGAACCGGCAATGGTGCCCACATTGGGCACGTGGATGGTCTGACGCACCTCGGCATGACCCAGAATGCTCTCACGGAACTTGGGCGCAAGCATACCCTTCATAGCGGCCTCGATCTCCTCGATGCACTCGTAAATGACACGGTAGGTACGGATCTCCACGTTCTGTCTGTCAGCGGAATCCATCGCCTGCTTATCGGGACGAACGTTGAAGCCCACGATGATGGCGTTGGATGCAGCGGCGAAGGTAACGTCGCCCTCGGTGATACCGCCGCAAGCCGAGTGGATGACACGCACGCGGACTTCTTCGTTGGAAAGCTTCTGCAGAGATGCCTTCACAGCCTCCACCGTACCGTCCACGTCTGCCTTGACGATGATATTAAGGTCCTTGATACCTGCATTCATCTGGCTGAAGAGGTCATTGAGGTTGGCTCTTGCATTGGCCTTGAAGATCTCTTCCTTGGCCTTGTTGCGGCGCTGCTCAGCCAGCTCACGAGCCATACGCTCGTCGATGACTGCCTCGAACTCGTCACCTGCATCCGGCACGTCGGAAAGACCCGTGATCTCTACGGGAACCGAAGGACCTGCCACCTTGACGGCACGACCGTTGTGGTCGGACATGACTCTGACGTGACCCACGGCTGTACCCGCGATGACAATGTCACCGCTCTTCAAGGTACCGTTCTGTACCAAAACGGTAGCGACGGGGCCGCGACCCTTATCCAGCTTGGCCTCGATGACAATACCCTTGGCACGGCGTGCGGGATTGGCTCTGAGCTCCTTCACTTCGGCAACGAGCAGTACGTTCTCCAGAAGATCGTCAATACCCATGCCGGTCAATGCGGAGACGGGAACGCAGATGACATCACCGCCCCACTCCTCGGGAACGAGCTCGTATTTTGTAAGCTCCTGCTTGATGTTTTCGGGATCGGCACCGGGCTTATCCATTTTGTTGATGGCAACCACAATGTCAATACCTGCGGCCTTGGCGTGGTTGATCGCCTCCACCGTCTGGGGCATGATACCGTCGTCTGCGGCGACGACCAGAATGGCAATATCGGTAGCCTGTGCACCGCGGGCACGCATGGCGGTAAAGGCCTCGTGACCGGGGGTGTCCAGGAAGGTAATGTCCTGACCGTTGATCTGCACACGGTAAGCACCGATGTGCTGGGTGATACCGCCGGCCTCGCCTGCGGTCACGTGGGTGTGACGGATCGCGTCCAGAAGAGAGGTCTTACCGTGGTCAACGTGACCCATGACGCACACAACAGGCGCACGGGGCTTCAGCACGTCCTCGGTATCCTCGGTGGTATCGAAGAGCTTTTCTTCAATGGTAACCACGACTTCCTTGGTAACGACAGCGCCCAGCTCATCGGCAACGATGGCGGCGGTGTCAAAATCTACGGTCTGATTTGCGGTCACCATCATGCCCATCAGCATGAGGCGCTTGACCACTTCACCGACCGTCACCTTGAGACGCGCGGCCAAGTCGCTGACCACGATCTCGTCGGGGATCTCTACGTTGAGAGGCTGCTTCTTGACAGGAGCCGCCTTCTTACCGGGCATGGGCTTGCCGCCCTTCATCATAGGCTGCGGCTGTTGCTTCTTGGAGCCGGGACGGCCGTTTGCCTGCTGACCGGGCTTCTTGCCGATCTTCTGGCTACCGCCGTGGGTATCCTGTACGCGCTCGGACACAAAGGAATCCAAACGCTCATCGTACTTGGAAAGATCCACGTCATCGGCAGAGCGGGTATCGACCACGCGGGTCGCGCCGCGAGGCTTGGTCTGCTGGATACCGCCCTTGGGGGTCTGCTCACGGACGATGGCCTGCACCTGGAAGTGCTCGCGGGGGGTGTTGGGTACGTAATCCTCGCCGCGCTCGCGTCCGTCGAAGCGGTCCCCGCGGTTGTCGGGGCGCGCATTCTGAGGACGGTCGTTCTTCTGCTGACCGCGATTATCGCGATTGTCGCGGCTGTCGGGACGACCTGCCTGTGCAAAGCGATCGGTCTTCTGACCCTGCGCAAAGCGAGCATCGCGGCCACCTGCGGCGGGTGCACGGGATGCATCTCCGTTGCGGGGACGGTCGCCTGTGGGACGGTCGCCTGTGGGACGGTCACCTGCAGGACGGTCACCAGCGGGACGCGTCTGGGCAGAGGGGTTGCCTGCGGGACGCTCCTGACGGCGATCGGATGTGTTGTTTTTCTGCTGAGCGGCGGCCTGACGCTGTGCGATCAACGCTTTGGCAGTGCGCTCAAGTGCCGCTCTTTCAGCGGCGGCCTTTTCTGCAGCACGCTCTGCGGCGGCCTTCTCGGCAGCAGCCTTTTCGGCAGCGTCCTTCTCGGCAGCAGCCTTCTCTGCGGCAGCCTTTTCGGCAGCGGCCTTCTCTGCGGCAGCCTTTTCAGCAGCAGCCTTCTCTGCAGCAGCCTTTTCGGCAGCGGCCTTCTCTGCAGCAGCCTTTTCAGCAGCGGCCTTTTCAGCAGCAGCCTTTTCAGTAGCAGCCTTTTCGGCAGCGGCCTTTTCGGCAGCAGCCTTTTCGGCGGCAGCCTTTTCGGCGGCAGCGGCCTTTTCGGCGGCGGCACGCTCGGCAGCCTTCTTGGAGGGAATACAGGTAATTCCATCCATATAGTCATAGATGTTGTCAACCTGATTTGCTTCGGTCAGGGTAGCAAACAGCACACTGAATTCATGTTCAGTCAGAGATTTCTGATTTTTCACGTCAGAGATACCCTTGGCTGTCAAGAGATCTGTCAGCTCCTTGCTCTTCAGACCCATGTCCTTTGCCATCTGGTTAATTTTAAATTGCGGATTGAATACGGCCATGTTTTCCTCCTATATGATAAAGGATCAAATGCATATTAAGAATGGTGGTATACCTCTTTCAAGGGTGAGGGCTCGGGGAGATATTTTTTGAGAGAAACGAAAAGCCCTTCGTGGGTGATGCCAACGGCGGCGACCGCGCCGGATTTTCCGACGGTATGTCCCAAAAGCTCGGTCGTAACGGGAATGCGATAATGCGGGACTTGATAATAGCTGCACTTGGAGATCAGCTTGTCGTGCGTTCCGTCCGACGTGTCACAGGCTTCGATCACGGCAATGGGCGCCTTTTTGGGATCCCGCATGGCTTCGCATACCATGGGTGCACCCAGGATGAGTCCGCCGGCACGGCGGCAGAGACCCAGCGTAGACACGAGACGGTTGATCTGATCGGCGGGTTGCACACCCGAAACATTTTGGCGGTCCTTCATGCGTCCGCCTCCGAAAGCTCGGCCTCCATGCGGTCATAAACCTCCGGAGAGATGGGACATTCGAGATTGTGCTCCAGCCTGCGGCTTTTGCGCACTTTTTTGAGGCAGGTCAGATCCTTGCAGATATATGCGCCTCTACCGGATTTTTTACCCGTGAAATCCAGAGAGATCTCTCCCTCGGGACTGCGCACGACCCGCAAAAGCTCCGCCTTGGGTTTGTGCTCGTTGCATCCGAGGCACTGCCGCATGGGAATCTTTTTGACTTTTCCGCCGGGGGCGTTCTTATGATCGCTCATGGGCGCACCTCCTTTGGGATTATTCTGCCTTGATGTCGATCTTGAAGCCGGTCAATCTGGCAGCCAGACGCACGTTCTGACCCTTGGCACCGATGGCCAAAGAAAGCTGATCGGCATCCACCTTGACAACACAGCTACGCTCGTCGAGCATGGTCACGGAGTTGACGGTAGCGGGTGCCAGCGCGGCGGCGATGTATTCCTCGGGAACCTCACTGTAGGTAATGATGTCGATCTTTTCACCGTCCAGCTCGGAGAGGATGTTATCAATTCTCATATTGTGCGTACCGATACAAGCGCCCACGGCATCCACGTCGGGATCGCGGGAATAGACGGCGATCTTGGAGCGGGAGCCAGCCTCACGGGAAACGCCCTTGACCAGCACGATGCCCTCCTGGATCTCAGGCACTTCCAGCTCGAAAAGACGCCATACCATCTTGGGATGGATTCTGGAGAGGTTGACGACAGGCTCGCTGACGTCCTTGTTGATCTCGGTCACGTAGACCTTGACCTTCTGACCCACGGTGAATACCTCTCCGGGGATCTGCTCGCTCTGGGTGAGGATATTGGTGCCCTTGTCCAGCTCCAGAAGCACAGCGCCATCGGGAAGGTTGATCTTGCTGACCGTAGCAGTCATGATCTCTTCCTTGCGGTTGCGGTAGGCTTCCTGCGCGGCCTGATGCTCGCCCTCGCGGACGGCCTGAATGAAAATAGACTTACCTGCGGCGGCACTCAGACGGCGGAAATTCTCGGTCTTGACCTCGTTTTCCACGACACCGCCCAGCGTTGCTCTCTTGGAAATGGTCTTGGCCTCCTCCAAGGTGATCTCACATACGGGATCCAGCACCTCTTCAACGACCGTGCGCTGGCGGAACACCTTCATCTTTTTCTTTTCGGTGTTCATATCAATGCGCATCATGGCCGTGGGGCCGTACTCCTTCTTGAATGCAGACAGGAGTGTTGCTTCGATCTTTTCCAGCATATAAGACTGGGGAATGCCCTTCTCTTTTTCAAGCTGTTCAAGGGCGGCGAAAAATTCCGCGTTCATAGTCGTTCGTCCTTTCGGATAATTTTTTGTTATTTATTTTTGTGGGACCCTTCTTGGAAGAAGGTCGCCTCACGAGTTCGGCCAAATATGCCTGTGGCATCATTTGCCCTACCCTCCAAGAACTTAAAAAGAGCATCTTGGTCGGGTGTGTCCCGCATGGGGAAATGTGTCTGTATCGTTTGTTTACAGGGGATTTTGAGCCCTTGGGAGATGCGACGCTTTTTGTGGTTTTGCAACGCTCTCCTCAAAAATCAAATACGGTTTTGGCCTTGGATACGGCAGCAGCCTCGAACACCCGCTCGACACCCGCGATCTCCAACACCATGCGCCCCTCTTCGTCAAGGCCCTTGAGGATCCCTCGCCAGGTCTTGCTTCCGTCCACGGGAGCAAACAGGCGAAGCTCTACCTCAGCACCCGCGCAGTAATCAAAATGCTCAGGGCGGGTCAGGTCGCGCTCGATACCGGGGGAGGAGACCTCTAAAAGATATGCGTCAGGCACAGGGTCTGCGTCGTCCAGAATGGGATCAATGGCGCGGGTCATGCGCTCGCAGTCCTCGATGGTGATACCCTCCTCGGTGTCAATGGTGACACGCAGGATCATATCAGCACCCTCTTTGACGTATTCCACGTCCCAAAGCAAGTAGCCCAATTCCTCGGAAATGGGCGTGATAAGCTCGCGTACCGTTTCTGCCACACGCGCGCGGCTCCCTGTGGGGCGCCTTATGGGGCGGGTGGGCTTGGAAAGGCTTTCGGATTCCGACATACTGTTTCCAACTCCTTTCGTCGATGAGCGGCAAAAGTTAAGAGTGGATTCGCCAAAACCCACTCTTACCATACTCTTCTACATTAACAGTATACCATACATTTCCTTGAATTGCAATAGTTTTTTGAATTTTTATTGAAAATTTATCGATAAATTTTCCATCTTTTGGGGGATTTTTTTGGTCAAGACCCACGAAAAATACCGAAATTCACAAAAACGCCTTCACTTTTTCGATGTGCGCCTCTTCAAAGTCCACCCATTCTCTTGCCAGATCAAGCATTTCGCCGCATCCGTCCCGCCCCTCGTACTGATGCAAGAGCTTGGTCGCTTCGGTCACACCCATGGTAGAGCCCTTGACGATCATCTGAGCGATATGGCTCGTGCTATCATCCATCAGGGTGTTCATGGCGATGCCCGCGCGGGAGGCCATACGGGTCATCATAGACTCCTCTTCGGGCTTGTTACCGTGCTCCTTGATGAACTTTTCGGCTTTTCCCGCAGCTTTTTCATAGTAGCACATGGCCGCCGTCATAAGGGTCTTGAGCTCGTTGTTCTTGACCTTGGGCAGGAGATGGAGGGATGCCTCCGAGCCCATGTTGATGTTTTTGTAAAGCTCTGTCGCAAGTTGAATTTCGGGAGGATTCTGATCGGCATTGGTGCTGAGCATTTGATGATTTTGTTCCATGATTTGCTTCCTTTCTGATATCGGATATGCATAGTATGTCCCGCATATACGGAAAATTACACCCGCCCAAGCATCATTTTGCAAAAAATTCTGCATACATTCGCAAAAAAATATCAAAACCCCCTTGAAAAGCGGCAAAAAATAGTGTATAATATAGCGTAAGTATAAAATCCGTCACTCTGTTCGCTCCTTTTTTCAGGGATCGGACACAGTGGAAGACAAAATTTTTGGAGGTTTACTATTATGGTAGTAGCTGGCGATTTCAAAAACGGTTTGACCTTTGACATGGACGGTGTCGTCTATCAGGTCATCGAATTTCAGCACGTAAAGCCCGGTAAGGGCGCAGCGTTCGTCCGTGCCAAGATCAAGAACTGCATCAGCGGCGGCGTGACCGAGCGTACTTTCAACCCCACCGATAAGTTTGAGAACGCACACATCGAGCGTAAGGATCTGCAGTATTCCTACGACGACGGTGACCTGTATCACTTCATGGACACCGAGACCTGGGAAGAGACCCTCATCAACCACGATCAGGTTGACGACAACTTCAAGTTCGTCAAGGAAGAAATGATCTGCAAGATCATCTCCTACAAGGGCACCATCCTGGGCGTTGAGCCCCCCACATTCGTTGAGCTGCAGGTTACCGAGACCGAGCCCGGCTTCGCAGGCAACACCGCAACCAACACCCTCAAGCCCGCAACCCTGGAGACCGGCGCTGTCGTTAAGGTTCCGCTCTTCATCAACGAGGGCGAGGTTCTGAAGATCGACACCCGTACCGGCGAGTATCTGTCCCGCGCATAATTTTCCAATCCCTGTAAGGAGGATCTTGTGATGATCGAAAAAGCTGCTTATATCAAGGGTCTTTGCGACGGTCTGGAGCTGGACAACAGCACCAAGGAGGGCAAGGTCATTCTGGCGCTTCTGGGTCTTGTCGAGGAGATGGCTGAGACCATCGACGAAATGCAGGCCAAGATGAGCGACCTCGAGGACTACTGCGAGGAGCTGGACGAGGATCTCGGCGACGTCGAAGAGGTTCTTCTGGATCTTGACGACGAGGACGATGATTTCGATGCTTGCGACGGCGATTGCGACAATTGCTGCCTCGACTGCGACCTCGACGACGAGGACGAGGACGACGACGAGTATTTCGAGATCGTTTGCCCCGCTTGCGGCGACATCGTTTGCTTTGATTCCACCATCGACCCTGAAGAACTCAAGTGCCCCGCTTGCGGCGAGAAGTTTGAGTGCATCGTTGACGAGGACGATCTGAAGGCGCTCGACGGAAGCGACGAGGAATAATCTCTTATATTAAAATTAAAAATGAAAAAGGAGTGCGAATCCGCGCTCCTTTTTTCATTTTTTTCAAGCCCTGCCGCCCGCAAGCGGCAGGGCTTGGAGAAGCTAAACACGAAAGTGTCAGACTTCCTGACCGAAGACACGGTCGAGCGCGCGCTGTGCGCCGCGGCTGTTGCCCTTGACGTAAGATGCGTAATTGTTCTTGCCCGACTCACAGATCTTGGGGATCAGATACGTCAGGTTATCCATGGTTCTCTCGGCAGCGCAAGCAACGATACCGATATCACTCACCACAGTATCCCAAAGCAGCTCCAGCATTTCAGCATCCTCAGGCGCGTTGGCAAGCTTGGCACCCAACAGCTCCTCATAGTAAGCTGTCTTGACGGGCGCGGTATAATAACCCAGAAGCTCTACCACGTCGCTTACCATATCGGGATGCTCAATGACCGAAGGAATGACCATCATACCGCTCCAGTTGAGGGTCTTATAGTTTTCCTGATCCGCATCGTACATGGGGTACGGCAGAATACCGAAGCGAATCTCCTCACCGCGGAAATTCTTCAAGGTCGAGGTATTATAGAAGGAGAACAGCGCGTTGCCCTTGGCGAAGTCCACCATGACATCGGCATTACCCTGCTCTGTGGATTTCCAAAAATAGGTGTAATCTGCGTTGTAAAGATCAAAGATGGTATCCACAAGCTCGGTCATCTTTTCGGTGTGGTTGTTGTAAGCGATCACGAAATTGTCGTTTTCATCCTTTTCCACGATCTTCATATCCGAGCTCGTGACAAAGTCGATCAGATAGACCCAGCCCCAACCGGCAAGACCGTAGGTGTCCTGGTTGTCCCACGTGCCGTCACCGTTGTCGGCAGAGACGAGAGAGGACATTTCAATGAACTTATCCAGCGTCCATTCCTTGTTTCTGACCATCTCGTAGGGCTCCTCCATGCCGTGCTCCTGCATCAGATCCTTGTTGAAGACGATACAGTGAACGTCGGTCAGGAAGAAATCGCTGTGACCCATCAGGTACTTATCCTCGATGCGGACCTCCTCCATCAGCTCGGTGGCCCAATAGGGAGCCTGCAGATTGACAGACTCCAATTCGCCATAGTCATACAGCGCGTTGGCGGTCACCATGTCGGTCAGACCCTGATAAACGTGCGTCATACCCAACTGATAGGTATCGTCACCCGACAGAACACTGGTGATGATGTTGTTGGGCATCTGGATCCAGTCGCCCGCGTCCAGAATCACAAGATCCACGCCAACGTGCTCCTTGATGTTCACGGCACGCTCATAGACCGAGTCCAGAAGCGTATCGCCCGAGGTCTGCTCGACGATCACCATTTCCTTGTCGTGCACCGTGGCGATGTTGAACTCCATCTCGTAATTTTTCTTCTCGATGTCGGGGACGTAGACTTCCTCGCCCTCGCTCTCGCTGCCGGTAGAAGCGCTTGTACCCTTTGCTTCGTCGTCGGTCTTGTCCTTTTCGCCCACACCGCAAGCCGTTGCGCCGAGCAGCATCACCGCAGCCAGAAGGCAAGCTAAAATACGTGTTTTCATCATATTCCTCCATATGTTATATTTTGGTCATATCGATGAATTTATCATACCATATTTGCCTTCATTTGTCAAGAGTTCCAAACCGACATCAGCCGATATATGCATTTTTTATTGCTTGTGGTGGTTCATTTGCGTGTTTTGTGCCGTCCTGCCGCTCTTTGAAAGCCTTGAAAACGCCTTGTAGCTATGCTATACTGTTTTCATATATTTTGGGACAGCGGCGGGACATTTTGGAGAAAAGGTTGTCTATATAAGTGAAGGTACACACCGTACCGCTCACAGAAAGGAGGCTCTCATGAACCACGTCGACGAAAAACAGGCCGACGGCCGCATCATAGACCTGTACTTTGCCCGCGACGAGCAGGCCATCACAGAGACCGACCGTCGCTATGGGGGGTTTTGCCTGCGCCTATCCCTGAACATTCTGGAGGATCGGCAGGACGCCGAGGAGTGTGTCAACGACACCTACCTCAAGGCGTGGAACTCCATCCCGCCCAACCGTCCGCACTCCCTCCGCGCCTACCTCGGGCGCATTGTCCGTAATCTTTCCCTCAACCGCTATAAAGCCAACCGCGCCGCCCGCCGCAACCGCGAGCTGGAAGTGTCCCTGGAGGAGCTGGGGGACTGCATCCCCATGCGGGACGAGGAGGCAAGCGCGCTTCCCGCCCTGCTGAATCAATTTTTAGCCTCCCTAACCCAAGAGGAGCGGATCCTGTTTTGCAGCCGCTACTGGCACGGCAACGCCGTCAGAGATATTGCCAAGACCCACGGTCTCACGCCCAAGGCGGTGACCATGCGCCTGTCCCGCACCAGAGAAAAGCTGAAAGCATTCCTGACAGAAAGGGGGTACCGTGTATGAATCCCATGCTGATTGCCGAAAAGCTGACCGACATTGACGATCGCTACATTCTGGAAAGCGACCCTGTCACGGGTGTGATTCTGAAGAACCGCCCCCATGCTCGCCCCCTGTCCCGCTTTCTGAACAGCGGCCTCGGTGCCGCCGTGATCTCGGGTGCGGTGGCGCTCGGCGTGCTGATCTTCGTGGTGCTGGCGGGACGCGTTTCCCCCGAGACCCCGCCCGTAACGCCGCTTGACAGCACCGACCTGCCGCCTGTCATGGAGACGGATACAGATAGCGAGGCTGTGACCGAGCCCGAAACCGAAGAAAATACGCAAGAAGAGACCGAGGCCATCACCGAGGACACGGTCATCGACACCCCCGAGGAGGCCGAAGCCCGCAAGGACGAGCTGATCGCTATTCTGGATGGGCTGGACTACAAGTGGAATATTCTGAACGACCCGTCCTACTATTTCGACCAGTATACTCCCGTGAAGGCGTTCGGCGTGTACGGTGTGCCCTATATGCTGGACTACATCATGGAGCACGAGGGGGAGACGGATGCCGAGGAGTTGAAACGGCTGGGCGTGATCCTGCATTTTGCTTATCATAATTTGGGGATTACGGATACGAGTGAGTGGTATCGGAAGGAAAACCATTTTTCCCAAGATGTGTTTGTGAATTTACAAGCTCTGATGCAACATTTGCAAAAAAACGGGTTGCCTTCGCCCGAAGAGCTGAGCAAAACCAAAACGCCTTCTACCGAAGATGCTCCCACAGAGAATACAACCTCCAACTTATCCAAAGAAGATGTATACAAAAAACTCAACGAATTCAATTTCGAATACTTCTACTCCGATTGGTATCCAACTGCCTCGTCTATTTCAGATAAGGAGTTGCATAACGCATTCGCTGTCATTTCCTCCCTTGGTGTAGAGACTATTCCTTATATACTCGAATATATCATCAATAGTCAAGATATCTATAATGCGGTTGCCCTCAGCCCAAATCCGGATTATGCTTTGTGGGGAGAGTATCGAGATCGTTGTTTCCTATTGTCAGCGGCATACCATATGTTGGGGGTAGACGGCCATTATTCTATTCATTGGATCAGCCCCGACGGTTATGTACAAGGACGGGACAGCTTCGTCCTGTTGTCACAGTACCTGCTTGACCACATCGAAAAAAACGGCCTCCGCCCCATTTACCCCTTCATCTCCGCCGAAGAGGCCGCCGCCAATCAAGACAGAATCACCCGCCAGTTGGAAGACACCTCGTCTGACTTCAAATGGTATCTGTCACATGACCTCACCGATTACCAGTTTGACGCCTCCCTCGTCACCGTCTTCGGCCCCTACGCCGTCCCCTACATTCTCGACTACATCCTCTCCCACGAGGGTCAGCCCCTCACCCCCGACGAGGAACTGAACCTCGGCGTCCTGCTCCACCTCTCTTACCGTATGCTGGGCGTGGAAACAACAGCCGCGTGGCATATGCCTGCAGAGCCCGTGGAGTCCACCACAGATCCCTTCCCCTACGCCCGCGAGCTGGCGGCACATCTGAGCGAATACGGCTTGGAGGCGGTTTCATAGATCGCCTCTGCGCCCAAGCTTTTCATCCCGCATTTTCTCCAAAAGCAAAAGAGACACCGACGGTGTCTCTTTTGCTTTTATTTCTGCCTGCTGCCTCGGTCTTTGTCGGTCACGTCGTACACGGCTTATGCCTTTTCCGCAAAGACCCGCCGAATGGCCTCCAGATACCCATAGCCGTACTTGGTATCGGGCTCCAGATAGGAGGTTTCCGTCCACTCGTTCCAGCTGTTGATGGTGATGAGGGGCGCGGGGAGGTTGTGGCTGTCCACGTACTCCTTGGCCTTGATGAGCGCCTGCTCGAACATCTCGGGGGTGTTATTCATGCAGACGTTGGGCACAAAGCTGCGGAAGCGGGGGTTGTTGTCCCAACCGATGGAGACATGGGGATAGAAGGGGACGGTGTAGTCGCGATCCATGCGAGCCCACTCAGCGTAGACCTCGGGGAGGATGTCGGCGTAGTCACGGTTCATGTTGCAGAAATGGACGAACTGGTAGTTGGTCACGCTGTCAAAGCCAAGCGCGGGAACGACCTCCTTGGTGGAGAGGTATTTGTTTCCGTCCACGCCGCTCATGTTGTTCATGCGCTCACCCCAGCCTGTCAGCTGCAGCTCAAGACCCGGATGTCCTGCCTTGACGGTCTCTGCGCGGAACCACTCTAAGGCATCCTTGGTTGCCTCGATACCGCCCAGACCCTTCACAAGATTGTCCACGTCGTAGATCATGAACAGGGGCTTGCCGTTGATCTTGTAGTAGTTGGGGCGGGAGAAATATTTCTCGATGATGCGATGGGCGACGATCTCAAACTCATGACGGTCCACCGCGCCCAGCCAGACGTTAGGGTCTTGTCCGCGCCACAAAAGGTCGGAGAGGCGGACGTCCCACGTGTAACCTGCGTCGTGGTTGGCCCACATGATGTAAAATTTCATCTTTTCATTATTGGATGCGCCCAAAAATCCTTCGTCGAGGCACTGCTCGAGGAAGGGGCGGCGGTCATACCAGTACCAGTCGTAGATGAAGACGTTGACGCCGTGACGGACGGCCTCGTCGATCTGCATTTCCATGACCTTGGGGTCGGCCTCGTCACAGCAGCCCCACAGAGGCTTGCGATCCCACTCGTAGTCGGCGGGTTTTGAGGGCATACGGGAGGGGACGGACATGACCGTCTGCCATTCTCCGATGCCGTCGGGCCAGAACTGGCGGGCACGGAATTCTTTTCCGGTATAGGACGGCCAGATGTAGGCCGCGATATCGTAGTTTTGCATGATATTCTCCATTCTGCCGTTTTTGCATATGGCGTCAAGGCTTGCTCGGTGTTTGTTGCTCAAATGCAATTTTATTATACCAGTCTTCCCTCAGAAAATCAATAGCATTGAAAATTTTTTGTGCAAAATTGCCGCAGAAAGCGCCGCGGATTCGTCGGAAAAGGGTTTCGTCCAATCTCCGCTATCTTTTTCCTTTTCGTGACCAAATTTTGAAAAAAATATGAAAACCACTTGACAACCGTTTGATTTTCCGCTACAATATAGGTAATCCCCATACGGGAATCACAACTTACTTAAGGAGAGAAGACCATGAAAAAAATTCTTGCTGCCGCTTTGGCGCTTCTGATGGTACTCGGAAGTGTCCTGCTGCTTGCATCCTGCGGCCCCAAGCCCCTGCTGATTTTGGAGAAGGCCGAAGACAACCTTCGCGATGAAGACTATACGGTTTTTTATCAGAAAAGCGACATGGAAACCGGCGTAGCCGCATATTTGGAAGCATCATCTTACAGGGGAGACGACAGACTGACGATCGTCAAATTCGAAAAATCCTCTACTGCCAAGCTGTACTATGAAGAGCTCGAGCTTGAACACGCACACAGCTTGGAAACCAAAGAACTGCGTCTTGAATATCTCAAAAAGCTCCTGAAGACCTACGAGGACGATCTCAAGAACAAAGAGATCGAAGAATACGAAGATCAGATCAAGGATCTGGAAGACGAAATCGACGATATGAAGAGCAACAAGGATTACGTCTTCGGCAGAAGCGGCAAATACGTTTGGTACGGCACGCCCGACGCACTCAAGGACTCCAAGTAATCCTTGCGCAACGAGATACTATATAATAAGGAGAATTTGACATATGAAAAGAATTCTGGCAATTGCCATGGCACTGTTGATGCTCCTCTGCAGCATCCTAACATTTGCTTCTTGCGGCAGCAAGAGCCACGGTGAAACCCCCGAGCTGGAGCTGGAGGACGCCGCCGATAATCTGGAAGATAACGACTATCAGGTGGACTACATCGATGACGAAGATGAGCTTTCTGTCGAGGTAGAAGCAAAGCTGGTAGCCGAAAATTTTAAGGGTGACCGCATTACCATTACCCTGTACAAGGACACCTCCATGGCTAAGCTGGCTTACGAGAAGCTGGAGCTTGAGCACAAGCAGCAAATCGAAGAGCTGGAGCTGCAAATCAAGAATTACGAGCATCTCATCGAGACTTACGACGATGACCTTAAGAGCAGCGAGATCCATCTCCTCGAAGATATGATCGAAGAGCTTGAAGAAAAGATCGAGGATCTTGAGAATTATGACAACGAAACCTTCGGCAGAGACGGCAAGTACGTTTGGTACGGTACGCCCGATGCAGTAGAGGACACCAAGTAATTTCATCGCACATCATCCGCACGGGACACGCAAATTGTCCCGTGCTTTTTTGAAAATATTCTACAAATATCGGAAATACTTTACATTCAATTCACATTTCCCCCTTGCGTTTCGGGAAAAAATCGGCTATAATATTAAGGTGGTACAAGCGGCTATCAGGACATAAAAAACATGGAGGTATGTTATGACAACCCAGACCCCCGACCGTTACGAAGCACTCGCCCCCGACGTTTCCCCGACAACGCTTCCACGCACGTATACCCCCACGCAACGAAAAAAACGGTGGGGCGACCGCAAGGACGGCCGCCGTGTGCGCACCGTATACGCCATGAATAAGTTCATGCCCTTCATCATGCCCCAACGCTGTGACGCGCAAAACACCTTTGCCGAAACGCTGGACGTGACCCGCGCCGATGCTTTCATCAAGGAAATGATCGCGGCGGGATATGAGAATTTCAGCTTTTTGCACGTCATGCTGGCAGCCTACGTTCGCACAGTTTCTCAAAAGCCGGGCATCAACCGTTTCATCAGCGGTCAGCGCATCTACGCGCGCAACAACATTGAGGTTGTCATGACCATCAAAAAGGAACTGACGCAGGAATCCCCCGACACCTGCATCAAGGTCTATTTCGAGCCCGATGACACCATCGAGGAGATCTATGAAAAATTCAACGCCGTCGTGGAAAAAGAGAAGCAGAACGCCGAGCTCGGCAGTGATTTTGACAAGACTGCCAACACCCTGGCAAGCTTCCCTCGCCCCATCCTGCGCTTTGTGGTCCGCCTCCTCAACTGGATGGATTACCACGGATGGCTCCCGAAGTTCCTCACGGGTGTCAGCCCCTTCCACGGCAGTATGATCATCACCAGCATGGGCAGCCTGGGTATCAAGCCCATCTACCATCACATCTATAATTTCGGCAACCTTCCCATCTTCGTCTCCTACGGGATCAAGCGCACCGTCAAGGAGCATCAGGCGGACGGAGACTATAAAACCCGCCGTCTCATCGACCTCAAGGTCGTCACCGATGAGCGTATCTGCGACGGCTACTATTTCGCCTCCGCCTTCAAGCTCATGCGCCGCTTTGCCGAAAATCCCGCGCTGATGCAGAAGAGACCCGAAGAAGTATTTGAGGATATTGATTAAGGAATACGTCGGGGGAACTTTTGAAAAAAGTTCCCCCGAACCCCCTCAAAACCTTTTAAAAAGAGGTTTAAACACCCGTTAAGAGATCAAAAAGCGTCTGCTTTTTTTGATTTTCAGAGGTGGCCTTTTAAAATTACAAACAAAGGATCCATATGGAACGCAAAAAAATCCTACTCATCTCCACAGGCGGCACCATTGTCTGCCGTGACCGCGGACGCGGTCTTGTTCCCGTGCTTTCGGGAGCAGACCTGTTGCGCCACGTCCCCCGCGTGAGCGAGCTATGCGACACATCCACCGTTGACCTTTACCGTCTGGACAGCACCGATATGACCCCCGTGGAATGGCAGGGGGTGGCATCCGTCATCCACCGCAACTACGAGGCATACGACGGCTTTATCGTCACCCACGGCACCGACACGCTGGCTTACGCATCGGCGGCGCTGTCCTGTCTCATGCGCAACAGCCCCAAGCCCATTGCGCTGACGGGCTCGCAGATCCCCATGGGTCAGCGCGGCTCCGATGCGCCCGACAATCTGTTGGACGCTTTTATTTGGGTCTGTCATCCTGAGGCACGCGGAGTTCATATTGTCTTTGCGGGACGTGTCATCCGCGGTATGCGCGCAAGAAAGCGCCACACCACCGACACCGACGCGTTTGAGAGTGTGAACTGTCCCGACCGCGCTACCATCCGCTCGGGACGGGTCATGATCACCCCCCACACAGCCCCCGTTCGCTATCCTGCGGCGGGACTTTCCGATAAGCTCAACACCAACGTAGCGCTGGCACATCTGACACCCGGTATGTCTCCCGCGCTGATCTCCCGCATGGCCGAGGGGCTGGATGCTTTGGTCGTGGAGGGCGTCGGCATCGGCGGCATTCCCGATACCCTGACCCCCATCCTCACCGAGCTGGCCGACAACGGCCTGTGGCTGGTGCTCACCTCACAGGTGCCCTACGGCACTTGTGATTTCACGGTCTACCGCGTCGGCCGCCGCATCGCCGAGGCCTGTGGAGAGCGCGTCATCACCACCCGCGACGTCCCCGTAGAGGCCACCTTTGCCGCCGCCATGTGGGCGCTGACGCAGGAGGATTTCCCTACAGCATTCACGCGAGCGCTGAAGGGGGATATGTAGGAGAACGTATGAAGAAACTTTTGAAATAGTTTCCCCATACCCCTTCAGAACTTTAAAAAAAGAATTTGTGACACCCATTTTGTCATCCAAAATCTTTTGCACATTCGATTCGAATCGCCTGATAAACAAGGAGAAAACCATGTCCAATCTCACCCACGTTGACATTTATACCGACGGTGCCTGCAAGGGCAACCCCGGCCCCGGCGGCTGGGGAGCCGTGCTCGTCTGCAACGGGCAGGAGCGCGAGCTTCACGGCGGCGAGGCGCAAACCACCAACAACCGCATGGAGCTGACCGCTGCCATCCGCGCACTGGAAGCACTCAAGCGCCCCTGCGAGGTCACGCTGACCTCCGACTCTAAATATCTGACCGACGGCATCACCAAGGGCTGGGCGGTTTCCTGGCGCGCGCGCGGCTGGAAAAAGGCCGACAAATCCCCCGCCCTCAACCCCGAGCTTTGGGGACGGCTTCTTGACCTTCTGGAGATCCATGAGGTCACCTTCGTATGGGTCAAGGGTCACGCGGGACACCCCTACAACGAGCGGTGCGATGAGATGGCCGTCGCGGAGGCGGAGAAGTACACCAAGTGAATATCAACCGATTCAACCACCCTTTGCAAGGGTGGTTTTTGTCTCATTTTTCCTGTGAAAATCTTCCAAAAGATGCCCTTTTCCCTTGACAAATCATAGGTGGTATGATACAATATTTTTATAATGAGGGGTAGTGTACGCCTACCCTCAAAAAGAAAGGATTTTACGCCTATGAAACAGCTCAATTCCCGTCTTCTTGCCGAGCTTTTAGACAAGAGAATGGCAGACGATCAAGCCGACGGCCGTGTGGGCGGCGCAGGCCTCTGCGTCATGCAAAACGGCAAAGAGATCTATAAAAAATACTTTGGTTACAAGAATCAAACAAACAAGCTGCCCATGGACGACGGCGACGGTGTCATCTTCCGTCTGGCCTCCATGACCAAGCCCATCACCGCCATCGCCGTCCTCATACAGGTCAGCCGCGGAAAGCTGGGTCTGGATCAACCCATTACCGATCTGCTCCCGCAGTTTTCGGATATGTGGGTGGGCGAGCTGAAGGACGATCAGGTGGTCGCCAAGGAGCCCGCCAAGCGTCTCCTGACGCCCCGTATCCTACTCAGCCATCAGAACGGTCTCCACGCGGGAGATCTGGGCAATCGCCAAGGCCTGGGCACCGAGGAGGATCGGCAGGATCTGGAGCACGTGGTTAACTACTTCTCCACCCTCAAGCTGGACTTCCAGCCCACCGAGGCCCAGATGTACAGCGCCACCGCCGCCTTCGACGTGTGCGCTCGCCTGGTGGAGCTGACCTCGGGGCTGCCCTACAACGAGTTCGTCACCAAGGAGATTTTCGAGCCTCTGGGCATGAAGGATACCACCTTCACCCCCACGGAGGAGCAATGGAGCCGCTTCATCATCATGCACAGCCGCCGTGAGGAGGATGGCCATGGTGTCAGCGAGGACGGCGCAACGCATCCCGGTTGCATTTTTGAGAACTTCCCTCTGACCTGGTTCTCGGGCGGCGCGGGACTCGCATCCACCCTCCCCGATTACGTCAAATTCGCAGAGATGCTGGTGAATTTCGGTCGCCTTCCCGACGGCACACAGTTGGTTCCCGAGGACTTGATCCGGGAGATGGGCACTCCGTGGGTTCCCTTCGAGGTCATGCCCGCGTGGGAGCGCTGGGGTCTCGGTGTGCGCGTCATTACCGACGAGCGGCATTGGCTTCCCGTCACCACCTTCGGTTGGAGCGGCGCTTACGGCTCCCACTTCTGGGTGGATCCCGTCAACCACATCACCGCGGTCTACATGAAGAACTCCCGCTACGACGGCGGCGCAGGCTCCCAGACCTCCATCCACTTCGAGCAGGACGTATACGCTTCTTTGGAATAAGGAGCACGAAGGGGGGAACCTTCTTAAAAAAAGCCCTCCTGCCCCACAGCTATATCTTTATTGCCACTATAAAATTTATTTCGCGCAGTGAAATATACATTCACTTGCCGCCCAAGCGGCAAATTTCACACGCGTAGCGTATTTCACATGCCGCAGGCATATTTCACTTGTCGCACAGCGACAAATTTCACTTTTCCAGAGGTGCTTATGATCCATCGAGAAACGCCCGATGCCCCCTACTCCCCCGAGGTAGAGGCGCGCATCCGACTCAATTCTCAACGTCTCCATGAAGACTACTACCAGCTCCCCGACGTATTCCAAGCGCCCGATGCCGATTGGCCGGGTGACAAGGAGGGTCGCGCCCTCCTCGCGTTTGTCAGTCATTACAAAATGACACGAGAGAAAAATCCCGCCATGGAGCCCCTGCTCCGCGAGATGCCCAACCATACCAACCAAAACCTTTATTTTGGCCCCGAGGCAGGGGATATGATCTTTGAGCAGCAGCTTTCGGGTCACTCCTGGCTGCTCCGCGGACTTTGCGAGCATTATGAGCAGTTCAGAGACGAATTCTCCCTCAAGGCGCTCATTTCCGTCACCGAAAAGCTGTTTTTGCCCACCAAGGGGATGTACCACACCTATCCCGTGGACAGAGACACCTCGGGCGGCGGTGTCAGCGGACATTCCGCCACCATCATGGGCAAATGGATCCTTTCCACCGACGTCGGCTGTGCCTTCATGAGCATTGACGGCCTGTCTCACGTCTATAAGCTCACCAAGGACAAGCGCGTGCTCTCGTTGCTCGACGAAATGATCGAGGTCTACAGCGGCATTGATAAGGTCACCCTCAAGGTGCAGACCCACTGCACCCTGACCGCCGCGCGCGGTATGCTCCGCCTCTACAACCTCACCGAGGATTCCAAATACTTCATCGCCGCCAAAGACATTTTCCATCTCTACGCCTTTAACAAGGGTATGGACGCGGCTTATCAGAACCTCAACTGGTGGGGTCGTCCCGACACCTGGACCGAGCCCTGCGCCATTGTGGACTCCATCATGGTAGCCTGTGAGCTTTACAAGATCACCCGCAAGGACAGCTACCGCCGCTGTGCCGCCCGCATCTTCCACAACGGTCTTGCCACGGCACAACGCGCCAACGGCGGCGCGGGCACGGATTCTATCACCATCCCCGACAGCGAGGGACAGGAATCCTTGTATATGCTGACCTACGAAGCCCCCTTCTGCTGCACCATGCGTTTGGCCGAGGGTCTTTGGTACATCAAGGAAAACGTAGACCTGCTCTACTACGAGCTGGAGCGCAAGGAAAACGGACAGCTCTGGATCGTGCACGATGAATTCGGCCGATATATGTGCGGAGATCTGGTGCTTTGCGAAGCCTCCCTGCCCGAGGGTACGGACACAGAAGGCTGGGAGATGCCCAAACCCGTAGCCGAGCGTCACGGGCACAAGCTGATCCCCCTTGTCAAATTCTACAAGACCCCCGACGGCGTGGCACAAAAGCTCCGCCAGCGTATCATTTTCCAAAAGTAAAGATCGCGTGAAATTCAACGGCCGCAAGCGACACGGTCGAATTCAAACTATATTTGCGCCGCCGAGCGGCGGCGGAATGGAGATTCGCGTGAAAGTGCAACGATCGAAAATCGAAGTACACTGTTTCACGCACAATTCTCCCTAAAAATGGGACCCGACCCATTTTTGTCGCAAGCGACACGGTCGAATTCAAACTATATTTGCGCCGCCGAGCGGCGGCGGAATGGAGACTATTATGTCCAATGATATCATCAAGGGCATGGGATATGCCCACATGGCCATCGCCGCCAAGGATTTTGACAAGTCCCTTGCGTTCTATGAGGCGCTCGGACTCAAGATCTACACCCAATGGGGAGAAGCCGACAGCCGCATTGCCCTTCTGGACATGGGCGACGGCTCCCTTTTGGAGCTCTTTGCCAAGCCCGACCTGAACACCGACCGCGTGGCGGGCGTTGCCGACGGCAATCCCTTCCTGCACTTTGCCTTTGCGGTGCAAAACGTGGACGAGGCCTACCGTATCGCCCTGGAAGCAGGCGCGACCCCCTATAAGCCCCCCGTGGAAATGCCCCTGAAGGCATCCCCGCTCTGCCTGACCCTGCGCGTTGCCTTTGTCAAAGGCCCGTCCGGGGAAGAGCTGGAATTTTTCAAAACCGTGGTCAAGACCATTTGATCCAAAGAAAGAGGTAAAAAAATATGAAAAAGTATTTGCTCATCGCGGCCGCCCTTCTCTTGCTGTTTACCCTGACGGTATGCGGACTGACCGCCTGTGACAACACATCTGCGCCCGTCGATACCGGCTCGGATGCAACCGCCGCTCCCACCGAAGCCCCCACCGAATTACCTACCGAGGAGGAACCCACCGTGTTTGAAACAGATCTCGTGACCGAAGCGCCTACCGAAGAAATCACCACCGAAGCACCTACCGAAGAAGCAACCACCGAGGAAATCACCACCGAGGCTGTGACCGAGACCCCCGAGGCGGGCATGGATCACGGCATCGTCCGTGACGGCACCCCTAAGAAATATATCACCATCCGCATGGACGACGGCATCACCCAGGATGCCCGCATGATGGAGATCATGAAAAAGTACGGCGTGGATTGCTGTACCTTCTACATCAACACGGGTCTGTTCGGCGCCAACTGGGCGTGGGTAGGTCAGAGTTTCAACCGTCCCGACGTCACCCACATCCGCTACACCCGCAAGGAGCTGGCATCCGGCATCTACAACGGCTTTGACGTGGAGTGCCACACCCTGACTCACCCTTCTCTTAAAAACTATACCGAAAAGCAGGTAACCAACGAGGTCAAGCGGGATGCCCAGAACATTGAAAAGATCTTCGGCTACGAGCCCATCGGCCTTGCATGGCCGGGCGGCGACACCGAGTGGAACGAGCAGAACATCAAGACCATCCTGGAAACCACGAACATCCGCTACGGAAGCTGCACCACCCGCAACACCGCCAAGGGTCTTGGAAAATTCTCCCTGCCCCAGTACTTTATGACCTGGTATCCCACCTGCAGCTTTAGTGATGCCGATTCCCTGACTCTGCTGAATGAATTCATCGCCGCCGATTGTACCGAGGATATGCTGTTCTACGTCTGGGGTCACGGCTACGAGCTGGACATCTTCAACACGTGGGAGAAGTTCGACACCATGATCAAGACCATCGCCGAGGCCGCCGCAGCCGATGATTCCATCGTACTGGTGACCAACGCCGAGTTCTATCAGCTCTTCAAGGACGAGATTCCTGCTTGGAAGGAATAATTTTCTGACTTGCAACTTTCCGCCCAACGGTAAGATACAGGATACAAAGATACAAGATAGAACTCTTATCCACCCGTATTTAGTATCTCGTATCTTGTATCTCCCCTCTCCCACCACTTACACAAACGGAGGAACCAAATGGACACCGTCAAAACCACCTACACCACCGAACAACTGAAGATCCTGCGCCTCCTTGCCGCCGAATACCCCTCCATTGCTCTGGCCAGCGCGACTTTGGTCAATCTCAACGCCCTGTCCAACCTGCCCAAGGGCACCGAGCATTTCATGAGCGACCTCCACGGCGAGGCCGAGGCCTTTGAGCATATCCTCAACAACTGCTCGGGGGTCATCCGCGAGAAGGTGGATCTCTTGTTCTACCGCACCATGTCCGAGGACGAGCGCCGCACCCTCTGCACCCTCATCTACTATCCTACCGAAAAAATGGAGGAATTGCGCACCGCGGTGGTCATCACCTCGGATTGGTACCGCATCACCCTGTACCGCTTGGTGGATCTGTCCCGCTCTGTAGCCTCCAAGTACACCCGCGCCAAGGTGCGCGCGGCGCTCCCCGAGGATTTCCAGTACATCATCGACGAGCTGCTCCACACCTCGGGTGAGGAGCACGACAAGCAGGCCTACTACCAGAACATCATCTCCACGGTCATCGAGGTAGGGCAGGCCGAGGCATTTATCGTGGCGCTCTGCAACCTTGTCAAGCGCATGGCGGTGGACTGCCTGCACGTTGTCGGCGACATCTACGACCGAGGCAAGCACGCCGACCGCATCATGGATATGCTCCGCGAGCATCACAACGTAGACATCCAATGGGGCAACCACGACATCGTCTGGATGGGTGCCGCCGCGGGCTCTGCCGCCTGCGTGGCTACGGTGCTGAACTCCGCTTTGCAGTACAATACCCTCTCCACGATTGAAAACAGCTACGGCATCTCCCTGCGCGACCTGATTGGATTTGCGCAGGAGACCTATAAGGGCTGTACCTGGTTCATGCCCCGCAATCCCGACGATGCCTACTATGTCAAAAACAGCATGGACACCCTGTCCAAGGCACACAAGGCCATTGCCATCATCATGTTCAAGCTGGAAGGTCAGATCATCCGCCGTCACCCCGAGTACGGCATGGAGCATCGACTGCTGCTGGACAATATCGACTACGAAAACAACACGGTGACCATCGACGGGGAGGTCTATCCCCTCAACGACGGTCACTTCCCCACCATAGATCCCGCCGATCCCTATAAGCTCTCCCCCGCGGAATCCTCTCTCATGGCTTCCCTGACCCACGCCTTCCGTCACAGCAAGGGTCTGCGCCGTCACATTGATTTCCTTTACACCAACGGTAGTCTCTACAAGGTGTTCAACGGAAATCTTTTGTTCCATGGGTGCATCCCCATGAACGCCGACGGAACCTTTGAGGCAGTTCACACCCACGACGGGCAGGTGCTTTCGGGTCGCGCCTACATGGACTTCTGCGACAAGACCGCCCGCGCGGCCTTCTACAACGGAGATCAGGACGCGCTGGACTTCATGTACTATCTCTGGTGCGGCAAGCAAAGTCCCCTGTTCGGCCGCGCCCAGATGACCACCTTTGAGCGCTATTTCGTCGCCGACCGCAAGACATGGACGGAAGAAAAGAACGCCTATTACGGCTTGGTGGAAACCCATGCAAACGCCTGTGCCATCCTGAAGGAATTCGGGCTGGACCCCACAAGCGCCCACATCATCAACGGCCATGTGCCTGTGAGGGCGGCCATTGGCGAGCATCCCGTGAAGGCGGGCGGCCGTTACATCCGCATTGACGGCGGCTTCTGTCGCGCTTATCATGACAAAACGGGCATCGCGGGCTACACCCTCATCTACACCTCCAAGGGTCTCCGTCTCGTGTCCCACAGCCCCTTTGAGGGCAAAAACGCCGCCGTGCGCGAAAACCGTGATATTCTTGCTACCAACGACGTGATTTTTGAAATGATGCCCCAGCGGATGTACGTCCGCGACACAGACGCGGGCAAGCGCATCCAGGACCGTATGGACGACCTCCGCGCCCTCCTTGATGCTTACCGAGAGGGTGTCGTTTCACCCGAAAAGTGAGCTCTCCTGTACCCCGCTTCGGCATGAGGCAGGGTCTTGGAGGTGGGTCTGTCGTTGCGACAAGCCCTCGTGAAATGGTTTATTCAGGGGTCGCGAGTCCGTGCTATGCGCAACACCGCTTTTGCTGCTGTTTCACACGTCTCAGGCGTATGATGATGCTCTGCCCCACAGCATCAAAGAAAATTTCAGAAAATCTTCACCCAACTGGCATCCTCCCCTAATAAAAGCGGATATACTGTATAGTACATTCATCTGAAAGGAATCATTTACATGGGAAAATATTTTGGAACCGACGGCTTCCGCGGAGAAGCCAATATTACCCTGACCGCCGACCATGCGTTCCGCTTGGGCCGTTTTCTCGGCTGGTACTGCAAGGAGCACGACCTGTCTCTCGCCGCTGACGAGCGTGTAGCAGCGCATCGCCCCCGCATCGTGGTGGGCAAGGATACCCGCCGCTCCTCTTATATGTTCGAGTACGCCATCGTGGCGGGACTGACCGCCTCGGGAGCTGATCCCTATATGCTCCACGTCACCACTACCCCCAGCGTCTCCTTCGTCACCGAAAGAGAGGACTTCGACTGTGGAGTCATGATCTCGGCCTCCCACAATCCCTACACCGACAACGGCATCAAGCTGGTCAACCGCCGCGGCGAGAAGATCAACGACGACACCATCGCGGTCATCGAGGCCTATCTGGACGGAGGCGCGACAGCTCTGGGACTGACCGAGGAAGAGATGTGGAACGGTGACCTCCCCGCCGCCACGGGCGCCGAGGTGGGCCGCATCATCGACTACGCCGCGGGACGCAACCGCTACGTGGGCTACCTCATCTCCCTGGCCGCCAACTCCTACAAGGACTTCCGCGTGGGTCTGGACTGCGCCAACGGCTCGGCCTGGATGATCGGACGGGCGGTTTTCGAGGCTCTGGGCGCCAAGACCTACGTGACGGGCGCCGAGCCTGACGGTCTCAACATCAACGTGGATTGCGGCTCTACCCACATCGACCGCCTCAAGCGGCTGGTGGTGGAGAAGGGACTGGACGTGGGATTTGCCTTTGACGGTGACGCTGACCGCTGTATTGCCGTGGATGAAAAGGGCAACGAGATAGGCGGCGACCATATCCTCTATATCCTCGGCAAGGCCATGAAGGAGCAGGGGGCGTTGGCAAACAATACCGTAGTCACCACCATTATGTCCAATATGGGTCTCTACCGCGCCTTGAATCACGCAGGCATCGACTATGTCCAGACCACCGTGGGCGACCGTTTCATCTATGAGAACATGATCCAAAACGGCCACGTCATCGGCGGCGAGCAGTCGGGCCATGTCATCCTCCGCAAGTACGCCACCACGGGGGACGGTATCCTCACCGCCATCATGGTCATGGAGCGCATCGTGGACAGCAAGCTCCCCCTCTCCAAGCTGGCAGAGGCGGTGGTCATGTACCCCCAGGTCACAAAAAATATCCGTGTTCCCGATAAGAACGCGGTGTGCCAAAATGCCGCTGTTACAAAAAAGCTGGACGAACTCAACAGCCGTCTCGGCACCAACGGACGGATGCTTCTCCGCAAGAGCGGCACCGAGCCCGTCGTGCGTGTTATGGCAGAAGCTGAGACCATGGAGCTCTGCGAGCGCTCGGCAGATGAATTGATCTCTGTCATCCGCGCCGAAGGGCTTTCCGAAAACATTTGACCAAGAAAGGAGAACCGATATGGGAAAAATCCAAATGAAAACCACCGACCTCTTTGAGGAAAATCGCACCCTCGCGTGGCCGTATCTTTCTGAAAAAGAGCATCCTTGGGAGCTGATCCCCGACATCAAGGAGATGATTCTGAAAATTGGCGAAACCCTGGATCCCGAGGTATACCGTCATCCTGCCGAGGGTGTCTGGATCGCCAAATCCGCCACCGTCGCCCCCACCGCTGCCATCGGCGCACCTGCCATCATCGGTGAAAATACCCAGATCCGTCACGGTGCATATATCCGCGGCTCGGTGCTCATCGGGGAGGGCTGTGTGGTAGGCAACTCTGTCGAACTGAAAAACTGCATCCTCTCCGACAAAGTACAGGTTCCCCATTTCAATTACGTGGGTGACTCCATTCTGGGCTACAAGGCGCATCTCGGTGCAGGTGCCATCACCTCCAACGTCAAGGGTGACCGCACGCCCGTTTGTATCAAAAACGGGCAGGAGATCATCGAGACCGGTAGCCGTAAGCTGGGCGCGATCCTCGGTGATTATGCCGAGGTGGGCTGTAACGCCGTCATCAACCCCGGCTGTATCATCGGACAGCGCAGCATCGTTTACCCCACCGCCTCAGTGCGCGGCGTGATTCCCTCAGACTCCCTCGTTAAAGCAGGCAAGGGCACCGAGGTCGTTGCCAGAACCGCGAAAAAATAACAGATCGCCGCTAAAGCAATCAGAAAGCAATCAGAAAACAAAAAGAAAGGACTGATCGCCACGAATATCCGACACACCTCTTTCCCATGCAAGCATTTTTTATACAGGCTCTTATCGTTTGTGATGATCCTGTCCCTGCTGTTATCCTTCCCCGCCCTGCTGTCGGGATGCCAAAAAAACGAATCCGAGGCAAACGAAACCGAAAGCGGGACGGCAGCGCCCCTCCCTCCCAACGAAGAAAAGCCAACGCTTGATCCCAACCAAAAGCGGGTAGCCATCACCTTTGACGACGGCCCCCACAACGTCTGGACCAAGCAGATCGTCAACGAGCTGGGCAGATACGGCTACACAGCCACCTTCTTTGTGCTGGGCAACCGCATTGACGGAACCGCCTACAAGGGTGGGGACACCATGTCCTTTGCCGCAAGCCAAGGGCATGAGATCGCCATTCACGGCTACACCCACGAGGTCTACTACAACAAGTGCACCAACGAGGAATATAACTTTGAGCTCTCTGAGACCGACAAGGCCATTCGGAACTGGGGCGGCGGCACGCCGACCCTCATGCGTCCCATCGGCGGATCCATCACCACAGAGCGCGTGGACGCCTGTCCCTATGCCGTTATCAAATGGGACGTTGACTCCGAGGACTGGCGCTATAAATACAAATCCGACGATACCGAAGAGGCTCGCAAAGAGAAAGTGGATACCATCGTTCAAAACGTTATGTCCAACGTCGGCGACGGATCTATCATCCTGCTCCACGACATTTACGAAAGCACCTACGATGCCACCCGTATCATTCTGGAACGTCTCAACGCCGAGGGCTACGCCGTCGTTTCGGTCTCTGAGCTTTTGGGCGAGCCTGTCCCCGGAAAGCTGTATTACAGCAATTGAGCAAGGCATCCGAGGTACATAACGGCAAAATACAAGATACAGAGATATAAGATACAGAGATACAAGATATCGAGAAGCCGACATTTTGTATCTTGTATCTTGTATCTTGTATCTCGCATCTCCGTATCTCTTTGAAAAGCCCGAATTTGGGCACGCAATATTGAAAGGAGTACATCATGACAGAACTTATCCATCTTGAAGGAACGAAGACATGGGTCGCCAAGGGTGTTGACTGTGGAGAGCGCAGTACCACCTGCATCCTGACCTTTTCTCATTCGGGCAACACCTCTCTGGGAACCGTCTCGGTCGGGGACAAGCCCGTGGGCGTGATCGCCCTCTCCAGCTGGACGGCCCCCGATTGCTCGGCCATGGGAAAGGTCACAGATGATTCCCTGACCCCCATCACCGAGGCACAATGTGAGATCGACGAGATCTCGGGCGTGCAGGACATCACGGTCACCGTCAAGGGACAAGCCGTTCTGCACAGCATTGCCTTCACCGACAAAAAGCCTTACGCAGACATGGTCTACACCCCCGTCCCCGAAAAGCAGCTCGTGGATCTCTCCTCCGACACGTGGGAGGCCACGGATATGCTGGGACGCAAGGTCGCGTCGGTCGAGGACGTCAAGGCCAAGACCCGCGAGCGCAAGGTGGGTATCTTCTATTGGACGTGGCTGGAGGCGCACGCGCATCTCCGCCCCGTGGACGTGACCGACGTGCTGGACAAATATCCTGCCGCAGAATACGCCAAGGATCATCCCGCATGGGGAGAGCGTCCCATGCAGTGCTTCTGGCACGAGCCCTTCTACGGCTTCTACCGCAACTCCGACCCCTACATCATCCGTCACCACATGGCGCTTCTGTCTGCCGCGGGCGTGGATATGATCGCCTTTGACTGCACCAACGGTGCGCTCCTCTGGCGCGACGCATACGAGCCCCTCTTCAAGGGAATGCATGAGGCAAGACTCGACGGTATCCGTACCCCGCAGATCGTGTTCATGTTGAACCTGGGCATCGTTCCCGAATCCACCACCGCTATGCTCTATTCCCTGTATCAGAATCTGTACAAGCCGGGGCTTTACAAGGATCTCTGGTACTGCCAGGACGGCAAGCCCGTGGTCATGGCTTACGACAGCGTGCTGCCCGAGCACGGCGTGTGTGAGACCGACGACCGCATCCTTCGCGAGATCAAGGAGTTTTTCTGCTTCCGTCCCGGTCAGCCCGGCTACGGCTGCGGCACATGGCACCCCAATCAGTGGGGCTGGTTGGAGATCTTCCCCCAGCACAAATACTGTGAGCGCCCTGACGGCACCTTTGAAATGATGACCGTCGGCGTGGGACAGAACGCCAACAAGGATCGTATCTGCACCCACTTCAACGACGTGGACACCTTCGGCCGTAGCTACACCTACAAGCACGGCCACAGCCTGCTCACCAAGGATTCCTATAAGTACGGCTATAACGTGCAGGAGCAATGGGATCGCGCCATCGACATGGATCCCGATCTCGTGTTCGTCACAGGCTGGAATGAATGGATCATGGGTCAATGGAAGGAGCCGTGGCTGTCCGATCCCGACTCTACCCAGCTCGCCATGGTGGACCAGTTCGACCGCGAGCACAGCCGTGACATCGAGATGGATCGCGACGGTTATCTGGACACCTATTATCTCCAGCTCGCCCACAACATCCGCCGCTTCAAGGGTGCCAAGCCCCGTGTCAAAGTTTCCGAGCCTCAGACGGTGAACGTCAGCGGCGGCGAGACCCAGTGGAAGAAGGTCACCCCCGTATACCGCAACCCCAAGGGTACCACCATCCACCGCGACTGGGACGGCTTCGCAGGCTGTCACTACGTCAACGACACAGGTCGCAACGACATCGTGGAAGCCAAGGTCACCCGCGATGCGGAGAATCTCTACTTCTTTGTCAAGTGCGCCGAGGACATCACCCCCCGCGAGGGAGATGGCTGGATGACCCTCTTCCTCGATGCCGACCGTCAAAAGTCCACGGGCTGGGAGGGCTACGATCTTGTCATCAACCGCACCAATGCCCCCAAGGGCAAATGCGTCATTGAGCGTTATCTTCCCACCGCAGAGGCAGGCAGCTTCACGTGGGAGAAGATCGGCGTAGGCAAGCTGCACGTCAAGGGCAACACCCTGACGCTTTCTGTTCCCCGCGCACTCGTGGGCATGGACGCCCCTCTGAACTTTGAGTTCAAGTGGAGCGACAATATGCAGAACACGACCGTCATGGACTTCTACGAGAACGGCGACACCGCCCCCCTCGGCAGATTCAATTATCTCTATAGAGAATAAACATTTTCAACCCCTCCGGGAGATCACACCCCGGAGGGTGTTTTTTCGCTATCCCGACACAAAATCTCACGGATGACCATGACCGCCAAGGGCGACAGGATCATACCCCACACCCCCAAAAGCCGAAAGCCCGCATACACCGCTGCCAAGGAAGCAAGCGGAGACAGTCCCAGCTCTCGCCCCACAAGGCGAGGCTCCAGAATTTGCCGCAAAAGCGTGTGGATGCCCAGGATCACGAGGAGTGCCGTCCCCATACCGCCCCGCCCCAACAAAAAGCATCCGAGCGCCCAAGGTAACAGCACCGTTCCCGCGCCAAGCACGGGCAGAAAATCCAACAAAGCAATGACCGCCGCAAGCAAAAATGCGTACGGCACCCGCAAAACCGAAAGCGCGAGCAGCATCTCTCCGAAGGTCAGAAGGCTCAGCATGACGTAAGCGCGCAGATATCCCCCCAACGCTTTTCCGAGTCTCTGCCGCCAGATTTCGCATTTTTCGCGCCAAACGGGAGGCAGACAGGCAATCAACCGCTCCTCGGGGGAGGCTACGGATGCGCAAAAATCGTAGCAGGAGAGCAACCACGTCGTCAGAAACAAAAGGAGCGTCGGCAAGCGTCCCGCAACCGTCAAAGCGGCAGATGGGATCTGCCCGCTCAGGCTT